>JANPCW010000524.1:0-5730 GCA_031431155.1 Janthinobacterium sp.
CCTATCCATCCGTGATTTCGTCATTGTCGATTCGATCGAGCTTGAATTTTCGGCCGGTTTTAGTGTGTTCACCGGCGAGACCGGGGCCGGCAAGTCGATCCTGATCGACGCGCTGGCGCTGGCGCTGGGCGGCCGGGGCGATGCCAGCGTGGTGCGCGAAGGCGCGGCCAAGGCCGATATCACGGCCGATTTTCAGGTCGGCGCAGCGGCCCAGTCCTGGCTGCTGCACAACGAGTTCGCCAGCGAAGAGGGCGGCGTTCTGGTGCGCCGCGTGATCGACAATGCCGGCCGTTCGAAGGCGTTCATCAACGGCATCGCTGCCACCGCCGCCCAATTGCGCGAGCTGGGCGATATGCTGGTCGATATCCATGGGCAGCACGCCCACCAGTCGCTGCTCAAGGCCGATGCGCAACGCGCGCTGCTCGACAATCAGGCTGCGGCCAAGGATGACGCTGTGCCCGGCAATGCAAGCGTGGTTGCCTCCGCCTTCAAAACCTGGCGCGCGCTGGCCAGGCAGCGCGAAGAGTTCGAAGCCGACGCCAAGAATGTGTTGATCGAACGCGAGCGGCTCGAATGGCAAGTGGGCGAGCTCGATAAACTGGCGGTCAAGGCCGGCGAGTGGACCGAGATCAGCAACGAACACAGCCGGCTTTCGCATGCAGCCGGCTTGCTGGAGGGGGCGCAGGAAGCGCTGGCGGCCATTTCCGAATCGGATCAACCGATCCTGTCGCAGCTGTCCGGCTTAAACCAAAAGCTGGGCAAGCTGGTCGCCATCGATGCCGGCCTGCAAGCGGTGCTCGACTGCATGGAGCCGGCCCGCATCCAGTTGCAGGAAGCGGTGTACGCGCTCAACGATTACCTCGATAAGGTCGAACTGGACCCGGAACGGCTGCGCCAGGTCGACGCCCGGATGGAGGCGATCTATTCGACCGCACGCAAATTTCGTGTGATGCCGGAGCAGCTGCCGGAAGAACATGCCGCCCTGCTGGCCAAGCTGCAGCAACTGGCCGACGCCAGCGACCTGGACGGCCTGCGTCGCCAGGAGCAAAAGATCAAGGCCATCTACATGGAGGCGGCAGCAGCATTGACGGTAACCCGTGCGGCCGCCGCCAGCGCGCTGGGCGCGGCGGTGACCGCGGCGATGCAGGATTTGAACATGACGGGCGGCAGTTTTGCGGTCGCACTCCATCCCTGCGAGCCGACCAGCGCCGGAGTCGAGCAGGTGGAATTTCTGGTTGCGGGCCACGCCGGCACCGCCCTGCGGGCGCTGGCCAAGGTCGCCTCGGGCGGCGAGCTGGCACGCATTGCGCTGGCCATTTCCGTCATTACTTCGCATGCGACGGCCACCCCGACCCTGATCTTCGATGAAGTCGATAGCGGGATAGGCGGGGGCGTGGCCGAAGTGGTTGGCCGCCTGCTCAAGCGCCTTGGCCAGGACCGGCAGGTGTTATGCGTGACCCATTTGCCGCAGGTGGCGAGCCAGGCGAATCAGCATTTTCAGGTTGCCAAGGGCACGCTGGCAAACGGCAAGACCGTCTCGCGCATCGACGTGCTCGATTCCAAAGACCGGGTGGAAGAGGTGGCGCGCATGCTGGGCGGGCTCGACATCACTGCCACCACGCGCAAACACGCGCGCGAGCTGCTGGCGTCGTAGCAGCGCAGCCAAGCCAAATACAATCGGAGGCTTGGGCAGGAAGAAACTATAATACGCGGTTACGCCTTGTCAGGTTAATTTTCCCAGAGCCTTCATGCCCTTTCGCAAAGAACCCCCTTACACCCACGGCACGGTCGATCGCAGCGCGGTCGTCCTGGTTAATCTCGGTACGCCCGATGCACCGACCGCAACTGCGGTGCGACGCTACCTGAGGCAATTTTTGTCCGATCCGCGGGTCGTTGAAATCCCGCGCGCGCTGTGGTGGTGCATCCTGAACCTGATCATTTTGCCGTTCCGCTCAGGCAAGTCCGCCAAGAAGTATGCGGCGATCTGGACCAGCGACGGCTCGCCGTTGAAAGTGCACACGCAGAAACAGGCGCAGCTGCTGCGCGGCGCGCTCGGCGAGCGCGGGCACGATGCGCTGCGGGTTGTGATGGCCATGCGTTATGGCTCGCCATCGCTGCCGGAGGTGCTCGACAAGCTCAAAGCCGAGGGCTGCGAACGGGTCATGATCCTGCCGGCCTACCCGCAGTATTCGGGCACCACCAGCGGTTCGATTTACGATGCCGTGTTCAGCCACTACGCGCAAGTGCGCAACGTGCCCGAACTGCGCATGGTGAAGCACTACCATGACCACGACGCCTATATCGACGCCTTGCATGATTCGGTACTGGCGTATTGGGACGCCAATGGCCGCCCCGACAAACTGGTGATGAGCTTTCACGGCGTGCCCAAGCGCACGCTACTGCTGGGCGATCCCTACCATTGCGAATGCCTGAAAACGGCGCGTTTGCTGGCTGCCAAGCTGCGCCTGTCTCCCCAACAATACATGGTGACGTTCCAGTCCCGCTTCGGCAAGGCCGAATGGCTGCAACCGTACACGGCGCCCACGCTGAAACGGCTGGCGCAGGAAGGCGTGGCGCGGGTCGACCTGTTGTGTCCGGGGTTCACCAGCGATTGCCTGGAAACGCTGGAAGAGATTGCGATTGAAGCCAAGCATGATTTCATCGCCGCCGGCGGCAAGCAATTCCATTACATCCCATGCCTGAACGAGGCACCGAGCTGGATCGCCGGCCTGGCCGAGATTGCCGAGCAGCATATTATCGGCTGGCCGACCATGATGACGCCAGCGCAGCGCGAGCTGCAAAAGAAAGAAGCCGAGACCGGTCGGACCGAAGCGTTGCGGCTTGGGGCGCTACGATAAGCGCAGGGGGCGCTTGCGTGGTGCGCTGGTCAACGGTGATTAACGTCGTTCATAGGCTGTTAAAATAGCGGGCTTAGGGAACAATGATGTCGGAAGCGATGATCCACGCCAGTGCCAGCAAGGTATAGGCAATGATCGACGCAGTAATAAGTGGCAACTTCATGATGAACTCCCGTTCTTTGCAATTGCGGCTGGACCGCAGCAGATCTCTTGCATTGATATTAGACTGTCCCGCATAAAAATGAATCCCCAGAAATGGTAAATTTTGTAACGGTTGTGACAGCCACCGAGGACGGGAAGCCTCTTGAAAAGGGCAGACATAGCCCCATTTGCTGACGATGCGGTAATGTAGTGATGTCAAACTAATATTAAGTCTTTAAGCGTAGGAGCTTTCAATGCCAGACCAAGAAAATCTAGAAGCAGTACCTGCCGCCCAGGCAGAGCCGGCGCCTAGCCCCGAGCCCACTCTGGAAGAGCAATTGGCTGCGGCGCAAGCGCGCCTGGCGGACATGCAGGACGCGTTCATGCGCGCCAAGGCCGATGGCGAGAATATCCGTCGGCGCGCCCAGGAAGACGTCAGCAAGGCCCACAAGTTCGCGGTGGAAGCGTTTGCCGAGGCGATGGTGCCGGTGAAAGACAGCCTGGAAATGGCGTTGACGGTGGAAACGCCGTCGATCGAATCGCTCAAGGAAGGCGTCGAGATGACCTTGAAGCAATTGTCGTCCGCCTTCGAGAAAAACCGGCTGGTGGAAATTCTGCCAAGCAAGGGCGACAAGCTCGATCCGATGAAACATCAGGCAGTGGCCGTGGTGCCGGCCGAACAGGAAGCCAATACGGTGGTGTCGGTGTTGCAAAAAGGTTACATGATCGCCGATCGCTTGTTGCGCCCAGCCATTGTGACGGCAGCGCAAGCGAAATAATTGTTCGGTGCCGCTTTCATGGGCACTTGAAAAGAACACGGCTTTCCACATATAAGAACCATCTGAAATCAGAATCATCTGAAATCACGCAAATAAAAAAGGAAGAGAATCATGGGCAGAATTATCGGTATTGATCTGGGGACGACGAATTCCTGCGTTGCCATTATGGAAAACGGTCAGCCAAAGGTCATCGAGAACGCCGAAGGCGCGCGCACCTCGCCGTCGATCATTTCGTATCATGATTACGGCGAATTTCTCGTCGGCGCGCCGGCCAAGCGCCAGGCCGTGACCAATCCGAAGAACACGCTGTTCGCGGTCAAGCGCTTGATCGGGCGTAAGTTCGACGAAAAAGAAGTGCAAAAAGACATCGGCCTGATGCCATACCAGATCATGAAAGCCGATAACGGCGATGCATGGATCGGCGTGCGCGACAAGAAACTGGCGCCACCGCAAATTTCGGCCGAAGTGCTGCGTAAGATGAAGAAAACGGCCGAAGATTACCTCGGCGAAGAAGTCACCGAAGCCGTCATCACCGTGCCTGCTTACTTCAACGACTCGCAGCGCCAAGCCACCAAGGACGCCGGCCGCATCGCTGGCCTGGACGTCAAGCGCATCATCAACGAGCCGACCGCTGCCGCGCTCGCGTTCGGCCTGGACAAGACCGAAAAGGGCGACCGCAAGGTCGCGGTGTATGACCTCGGTGGTGGCACCTTCGACGTGTCGATCATCGAGATCGCCTCGATCGACGGCGAAACCCAGTTCGAAGTGATGGCCACCAATGGCGACACCTTCCTCGGCGGCGAAGACTTCGACCAGCGCATCATCGATTTCATCATCGACGAATTCAAGAAGATCAATGGCCTGGACCTGAAAAAAGATCCGATCGCGTTGCAGCGCATCAAGGCTTCGGCCGAGCGCGCCAAGATCGATTTGTCGTCGGCCCAGTCGACCGAAATCAACGAGCCGTACATCGCGATGGCCAACGGCGCACCGGTCCATCTGACCCTGAAGATGACCCGCGCCAAGCTCGAATCGTTGGTTGAAGAACTGATCAACGCCACCATGGAGCCTTGCCGCATCGCGATCAAGGATGCCGGCGTGAAAGTGTCCGACATCGACGACATCATCCTGGTCGGCGGCATGACCCGGATGCCGAAAGTGCAGGAAAAAGTCAAAGAGTTCTTCGGCAAGGATCCGCGCAAGGACGTGAACCCGGACGAAGCGGTTGCCGTCGGCGCCGCGATCCAGGGCTCCGTGTTGTCGGGCGAGCGCAAGGATCTGTTGTTGCTGGACGTGACCCCGCTGTCGCTCGGTATCGAGACCCTGGGCGGCGTGATGACCAAGATGATTCACAAGAACACCACGATCCCGACCAAGTTCAGCCAGGTATTCTCGACCGCGGACGATAACCAGCCGGCGGTCACGATCAAGGTCTACCAGGGGGAGCGTGAAATCGCGGTCGGCAACAAGGGCTTGGGCGAATTCAACCTGGAAGGGATCCCGCCGGCATCGCGCGGCACCCCGCAAATCGAAGTTACGTTCGACATCGATGCCAACGGCATTTTGCATGTGGGCGCCAAAGACAAGGCTACCGGTAAAGAGAACAAGATCACGATCAAGGCCAACTCCGGTCTGACCGAGGCGGAAATCCAGAAGATGGTGAAGGATGCCGAGCTCAATGCCGAAGAAGACAAGAAAGTGAAGGAATTGGCCGAGTCGCGCAACCAGGCCGATGCGCTGGTGCATTCGACCAAGAAATCGCTGATCGAATATGGCGACAAGCTCGAAGCCGGCGAAAAGGAAAAGATCGACGCCGCCATCGCCGACCTGGAAGCGTCGATGAAGAGCGCGGACAAGGCTGAAATCGACGCCAAGATCGCGACCCTGTCGAGCGCGTCGCAAAAGCTGGGCGAAAAGATGTATGCCTATATGCAAGCGCAGCAAGCGGCCGG
>JANPCW010000525.1:0-5130 GCA_031431155.1 Janthinobacterium sp.
CGACTTGAAGGCTTCGCCGACCTCAGCCAGCGAATATCCGACTTCGGCGTAGACATCGCCTTCCATGCGGTCGCTGCCCACGCGCGAGTGCAAGTAAAGCGGCTGCGCAAACGGGCGGGCCCGAAGTTGTGGCTGCAACGCCAGTCGCTTCGCGTCCCGCGCGGCTGCAGGGTCTGCCTGCGGCTCCAAGGCGTAACCCAAAGTGCCGGCGCCCATTAAAACCACAGCGACGGCCAGAGCCGCAAATCGATGGACAGTGCGCCGGTACAAGCGCGTGCGCCAAAACGCGCAGCTTGTTCCAGTGGTCGCAATCATAGGGAGGGAACTCATGGTCAAATTGTCGAGCCTGGGTGTGCATTGGATTCGGGAACAATTAGAACTCTCCAGAAAATCACCTGCACTGCCAACACAAGATTAGGTTAGCCCAGCCATTTCGCTGCAATTTGTGGAGCACCGTTGATTCAGGTCAGTGGTGAAGCACCGGCATTTTCGGTGCCTGCACACGGCCGGTGGGCAGGAATCTCTCCCTCCCACCGCAAAGCTGGCGCCTAGTTCGGCACGCTCACGGTTGTGCCAACCACGCTGATGGCATCGGCCGCGCCCGGCGTCGCCGAAATCGGCGGAACGTTCACATCGGTGATCAAGGTGCTGGCATCGGCCCGGGTGGTGGTACGCACCACCTGCGATGGAGGCAAGGCCTTGGCCGTCTTCAGGTTTGCGTACACGGCATCGAGTGCACGGAATAGATAGACATGCAAAGGCACGATCAAGGTGGGCAAAGCACTACTGAACGCGTCGAAGTGATTGGCGTTCATGACCTCGATGTAGCGCAGCTTGCTGGCACTGCCTTCGACCGCCGCATTCAAGCCCAGGTAGGCACGCGCGGCATGGTTCACCGGCACCAGGGCGTCGCTGCGCCCCGACACGATTACGGTCGGCTTGGCCCGCAGGTTACCGCTGGCCTGCACTTCGGCGATGCCTTTGCGTACGCGTTCGCTTTGCGCGGCCAGGGTCGCACTTAGTGCGCCACCTGTGACCGGATCGGCTCCGGTGGCCAGCGCACGCAGGCAAAGGAAACCATCGAGCGACTGGTCGACCAACCCGCTCGATGCCGAAATGCCGAACGAATACGCCTTCGCGCCGCCCACTGAATCCTCGTACACCACACTACCCAAAATGCCGTTTTGGGTGGCAAAGCTGGCTGCCCTTTGGGCCGCCGTATAAGCGATCGGATTGCCCGCCGTGTCGGTCGACGCGAAACTAAAGCCGCACACCTTGTCCGTGACGGAAAAACGACCATACGCGTAAGCATAGGTGGCGGCCACCAGAACATTGGTACCGGCATGCGCCGCCTGCAGCGGATCGGAGTCCGGCAGCCAGCCGTACGCCCTCATCCTTGCCCTGGCGTCGGTTTGCTGCGCGGGCAGATCGGCACCGTTCAACAGGCCCTTGGCAACCAGCGCGCCGCAGCGCACGGCGCTGCCAGCAATGCATGGCTGATAGAGCGCCGCAAAGGTGCCATAGTCATACAGCGCCTTGCCCTGCGCGGCCACTGCAATACCGCCCTGCAGCACGCTATACCCAGTCGCGAGGCGCGGCTGGATCTGCGGTTCGGTGGCGGCGATCCCGCCGATCAAGCCTTTGACGTCCTGCTCCGCGGCCAGCAGGGCCGCGCCAGCGCCGTTGGAGATGCTGGAGGCGATGACGATGGTGTTCGTTGAATTAAAGCGCGCCAGGTGGCTTTTTCCGTCGCGCGCCAGCTCGCCATGCTTCTGATTTAACACGTAGTAGGCAAATTCGACCGCCTGGAGCGTGACCTTGCCCCAGTCCCGTTCCGGGTTTTGCTGCGAATGGGCGTGCTTGAATGCGATCCGGTTCGGATTGGCCGCCGCGAACGCGGCGCGCGCGCTGTCCGTCAGGGCCGGCGCGAAGAGCGCATTTTTGCCCGCAGCGGTGCGCGTAGCGCGGGTCCCATTCTGCAGGTTCACGCTGTCGTCATCGAAAGTGTACAGCCCGGTTCCGCTGCCTTTGTCGGCGTAGGCGACGGCACATTGATGCTTGAGCCCCCATTCGCCGGCACTGCCGATCGCACCGTAGATGCCGCGCGAGCCGCTGGACGTCCCCGTGATGATGCACGGGTTGGCCGGATCGAAACTCGATGGCACCTGAACCAGCAGTGTGACGTTCGCGTTGCCGCTTCCGTCATCGCTGTACGAGATATATTCGGTGCCTGCGATCTTGCCCTCGCCGCCGGTAATCGCGCCGCTGGCGTCGACGTTGGGACCATACAACGTGCCGTAACCGCTGTTGGCGTTGATGTCGAGCACCGCGCGGTAATTGCCGTAAATGGCGTTGCGGCGCAGCTCGGCCGGGGTCGGATTGTTCGGATCGGCAAAGGCCGGCGCGGCGCCCGCCAGACCGGTCTTGCCAAGGCCAGCGGTGAGCAGGTCGTCCGAAGACCCATCGTAGGTGGTCGACGAGATCGGCCCCGCCGCAGAGCTCGCGGCCAGGAAAACGGGTAGCGTGTTCAGGTTTTCCGCCCCGTCACCGCTGCCGCATGCGGCCAGCGCCAGCGTTGCAGTGGCCATCGCCATCGAATTAAGACTGCGCTTCATCACTCTTGTTTTCATGTATTCCTCACTATTTGATCCGCATTTAAAGGGGTACCGAGGTATTCGTGGAATGCAGCGTAGGGTTAATTCTGGGCGCGACCTCCTGGCATTATTTGTTTTGGACGAACGGAAAACGTGCGGCGGCGGCCGGGGTTTGCAACCGGGAGCCAGCTATCACACATGGAACTAATTGAAAGCCGGAACGAACCTCCGGCCGGGTGCAAGCGCTACGCGGGTTTTTTGGAGCCCGCGCTACCGAAGTAAGCGATGATCTCGCCTACGATGCCGCGCCGGAACAGCAGCACGCAAACGATAAAGATAAAGCCAATCACCATATTGACCGACTCGCCGATGGTATTGAACCAGTCGATACCCGAGCTTTGCGCCAGGAAGGTGCCGACCTCGCCCAGTTTGTTCTCGAGCACGATGACGATGAACGCGCCCAGGATCGGGCCGGCCATGGTGCCCATGCCACCGACCAGGGTCATCAGAATGACCAGGCCGGACATGGTCCAATGGACGTCGGTAAGGGTCTCGAAGCCAAGCACCAGGGTCTTGGTCGCGCCGGCCAAGCCGGCGATCGCGGCCGACAGCACGAACGCAACCAGTTTGTATTTGTCGACGTCGAAACCGAGGGAAATGGCGCGCGGTTCGTTTTCCTTGATCGCTTTCAGGACCTGGCCGAACGGCGAATGCACGGTGCGCACGACCAGGGCAAAGCCGGCCACGGCGATGGCCAGCACGACGTAATACATCGTCACGTCGTTGGCCAGGTCGAGCGTGCCAAGCAGTTTGCCGCGCGGGACGCCCTGCAAACCATCTTCGCCGCCGGTAAATGGCAGGCGCAGCGCAGCGAAATAAACCATCTGCGCCAGCGACATCGTGATCATCGTGAAGTAAATTCCCTGACGCCGGATCGCCAGGCCACCCATCACCAGCCCAATCAGGGCGCCCGCCGCCGCGCCCAGGATCAGGCCGACTTCAGTGGGCAGGCCCAGCGTTTGCAAGGCATAGCCGGCCACGTAGCCGGCCGAGCCGAAGAATGCCGCGTGGCCGAACGAGAGCAACCCGGTAAAACCGATCAGCAGGTTGAAGGCGCAGGCAAACAGCGCAAAGCACAACAGCTTCATCAGAAATACCGGATAGCCGACGAAGGGGGCGGCAAGGGCTACCGCGAGTGCGATCGCATAAATGATTTTCTTATTCATGTCAGCTCCAGGACAAAATGTTGCGCCCCTCCCCGCGCGCGCCGCGCTGCGGGGTAGCGAGTTGGTGTTATTTTTCTTTGCCGAACAGGCCGGCGGGGCGCAATAACAAGACGATGATCATCACCACGAACACCACGGTGGCCGAGCCCTCCGGGTAGAACACGCGGGTCAGGCCCTCGATCACGCCCAGGCCCAGGCCGGTCAGGATCGAACCCATGATCGAGCCCATGCCGCCGATCACCACCACGGCGAACACGATGATGATCAAGTTCGAGCCCATCAGCGGCGAGACCTGGATGATGGGCGCGGCCAGCACGCCGGCAAAGCCGGCCAGCGCCACGCCGAAGCCGTAGGTCAGGGTCACCATCAGCGGCACGTTGATGCCGAACGCTTCCACCAGTTTCGGATTTTCCGTGCCGGCGCGCAGGTAGGAACCCAGTTTGGTCTTCTCAATCACGAACCAGGTCGAGAAACACACCGCCAAAGACGCCAGAACGACCCACACGCGATAATTGGGCAAGGTCATGAACCCGAGGTCGGTTGCGCCCGCCAGCAGCTCTGGGGTCTGATACGGCTGTCCGGACACGCCGTAGAACGAGCGGAACACGCCTTCCAGCATCAGGGTGATACCGAAGGTGAGCAGCAAACCGTATAAATGGTCCAGCTTGTAGAGCCAGCGCAGCATGGTTTTTTCAATGACGATGCCGAGCGCGCCCACCATGATCGGCGCCGCAACCAGCATCACCCAGTAATTGAGGTTGAAATACTGCAGGCCCATCCAGGCCAAAAAAGCGCCCACCATGTACATCGCGCCGTGCGAGAAATTGATCACATTGAGCAGGCCGAAGATGACAGCAAGGCCGAGTGACAGCATGGCATAAAACGAGCCATTGACCAGTCCCAGTAACAGCTGGCTCATCATCGCTTGCAACGGAACGCCGAAAATTTCCATGGCATCACAGTATAAAAAACGCCAGGACAGCTGGCGGGAGATCGGAAACAGGCGGCCCGTCTAGCGACGGACCGTCCATACGAAGATTGGCGCGACGCTGCACGCCCGCTACGCCATTACCCTATTTCCAGAGCGCGCACTTGGTTTCGGCTTTGGTCATGTACGCCTGCTCGCCCGGGATGGTGGCCACCACCTTGTAGTAATCCCACGGATACTTCGATTCCGACGGCTTTTTCACTTCCATCAAATACATATCGTGCACCATCCGGCCATCGGGGCGGATCACGCCCTTCTTGGTGAACATGTCGTTGATCGGCGTCTTTTTCAGATACTCCATCACTTTCGCACTGTCGTCGCT
>JANPCW010000526.1:0-1655 GCA_031431155.1 Janthinobacterium sp.
CAAGACTACAGCGCGGTCAGCGTGGCTGGCTTGAGCTTGGCGGCCAGGGCCTTGCCCTTGCGCGCCCGTTTTCCGATGTGGAAGGCCAGGCCCGATGCAGATAGATTGACATCCTGCGGTTTGGATGCGCGCCCGATGCCCGACACCAGCACCCCTTTCTGGCTGATCGGCTGGACCGCCAGCAGTTTTTCGCCCGCATCGAGTTCCATCAGGATGACGCCGCGCCCGCCCTTTGACAGGGTTTTCATTTCATCCATGCCAAACACCAGCAAGCGTCCATGTTCGGACAGGCAAGCCACGGCGCTGGCGCTGGCGCTGGCGCCGATGGCGCGTGGCGGCAGCGGAAAATCGCCCTCGTCGAGCGTGATGAATGCCTTGCCGCCCTTGATGCGGCTGACCATGTCGCCCGCCGTGGCGCGAAAACCGTAGCCCTTGCTGGTGGCCAGCAATAGCGGCGTTGGCGCGCTGCCCGCGAAGTAATGCAGGATGCGCGCATTGCCGCTCAGTTCGACTAGGGTGGTGATCGGCACCCCGTCGCCGCGCGCTCCCGGCAATGCCGCCACCGGCACCGAATAGATTTTTCCGTTCCCGCCGAAGCCGAGCAGGGTGTCGACGGTGCGGCATTCGAAGGCGCCATACAGCGCATCGCCGGCCTTGAAGGTGAACTGGGCCAAGTCGTGGCCATGCCCGGTGCGGGCCCGTACCCAGCCTTTTTCCGAGATCACCACTGTGACCGGTTCGTCCACCACTTTTTGCTCGGAAGCGGCTTTCTGGGCTTCCTCGATCAGGGTGCGGCGCGCATCGCCGAACTGCTTTTGATCCGCTTCGATTTCGCGGATGATGCAGCGCTTCATCGAGGATGGGTTGTCGAGCAAGTCTTGCAAGCCGCCCCGTTCCTTGCGCAGCTCGGCCAGCTCTTGCTGGATCTTGATCGTTTCCAGGCGCGCCAGCTGGCGCAGCCGGATTTCCAGGATGTCCTCTGCCTGCCGGTCCGACAGGCTAAATTCGGCGATCAGGGCCGCTTTCGGCTCGTCCGAATTGCGGATGATCTGGATCACCTTGTCGATATTGAGCAGGATCGCTTCGCGCCCTTCCAGGATATGGATGCGGTCGTCGACCTTGCCCAGTTTGAACTGGGTGCGGCGGGTGACGGTGACGAAGCGGTACGCGATCCACTCCTGCAAGATCTGGCCCAGGCCCTTCTGGCGCGGACGGCCATCGCCGCCTATCATCACCAGATTGATCGAGGCCGACGATTCGAGCGAAGTGTGGGCCAGCAGCATGAGCATGAATTCGGTCTGGTCCTGGTTCTTCGACTTCGGCTCGAACACCAGCCGCACGGGAGCGGTGCGGCCCGATTCGTCGCGGATGGTGTCGAGCGAGGCCAGGATCAACTGCTTCATGGCGAGCTGGTCGGTCGACAGCCCTTTCTTGCCCAGTTTGACTATCGGGTTGCTCAGTTCCTCGACCTCTTCCATCACTTTCAGCGACGATGTGCCCGGCGGCAGTTCGGTCACCACCGCCTGCCACTGGCCGCGCGCCAGTTCTTCGATCTTCCAGCGCGCCCGAACCTTCATGCTGCCGCGCCCGGTGGCGTACATGTCGGCGATCTGGGCCGCCGGCGTGATGATCTGGCCCCCGCCCGGGAAGTCGGG
>JANPCW010000527.1:0-1968 GCA_031431155.1 Janthinobacterium sp.
TTCAGGTGCCTTCGGCAATCTACTCGTTGTTTCAGACATGGCTTGAAATTCCTCTTCTAAAACGCGCATGACCGCGTGAATTTTGAGATCTGACGCACACTGTGGGCATTGATCATCATCACTTTTGACCACAAATGCGCAAACTGGACAGTTCATGGCGTTGAAAGTTCCACATCGCGGCTGAAGTGCCGGCTTGGCCCTCGCGGCTGAGGGGAGCGCCGCGGTGCCGAAGGGGGGCGCTTCGGACGCGGCAGAAATCACGACGCGCAGCGAGGCACAGACCGAGCTGTTTGAGCTGGTCGCTACCAGCCGCAGTGGCCAATTGACAGTATTTCTCGATCGCTTCGCCAGCAATGAGCCGGTCACCGGCGCGAAAGTGGAACTCGAAAGCGGAGACTGGAAAGCCATCGCACAGGAAGCCGGCGACGGCAGCTACCGCGTGGAAGCACCGCGGTTCGCCAAGCCGGGGCGCTATCCGCTACTGTTCACCGTGCAGGCCGGCGCGGATTCCGACTTGATCGAAACCACGCTGCAGGTGGCCGAGGCAGCCGAGCTCGACGCGCTGCCACACCCTTGGGGGTTGGGCGTGGCGTGGTGGGTCGGCGGCGCTGTGGCCGCCTTGGCCGCCCTGGTCGCCTTGGCCGCTTCGGCGCTCTGGCTCAAACGCCGGCGCGCAGGCCGATCTGCCGGTAGGGCGGATGAGCGTAGCGTTATCCGCCGCGCGAAAATTGGCGGATAACGCTTCGCTCATCCCGTTCGGCGGAAGGCGCTGCGCTTTTCCGCCCTACGCCTGCAATTAAGTAGAACAGAAAAATGAAAACAACTATGAAAATGAATCAGCTGCTGGCCTGCCTGTTGGCGCTGTCGATCGGCCAGGCCAGCGCGCACGGCGACGAGGATCATAGCGGCGACGCGGCCAAGCTGCCGCCCGTGATCGCCTTGAACAAACCGCAACGCTTGCCGGACGGCGCCGTCTTCGTGCCCAAGGATGCGCAACGGCGCCTGGCCATCCGTACCGTGGTCGGCGCGGAGAAAACTGTTGCCCAAACGGTGGAACTGAACGGCCACGTGGTGATGGATCCGAACTCCGGCGGGCGCGTGCAGGCAATCCAGTCGGGCCGGATTGAACCGGGACCGAAGGGGCTGCCGGTGGCCGGCATGAAGGTGGCCAAGGGCCAGGTGCTGGCCTATCTGGCGCCAGCCGTGAGCAGTGTCGAGCGCGCCAATCAGCAAGCCGACCTGGCCGACATGAAGGTCAAGGGGCGTCTGGCCGAGCAGCGCTTGATCCGATTGCGCGAACTGGCCGGCACGGTACCGCAGAAAGACATCGAAGCCCAGGTGGCCGAACTGGCGGGGGCGCGCCAGCGCGCCGCGGCGCTTACCCGTGGCACAGGGCGGGAAGCGTTGATCGCGCCGGTGGCCGGCGTGATCGCGGTGGCCCGGGCCGTCAATGGCCAGGTGGTGGAAGCGCGCGATATCTTGTTCGAAATTGTCGATCCGGCGCGTCTGATGATCGAAGCGCTCGCCTACGACAGCAAACTGGTAGCCAGCCTCGCCGACGCCAGCCTGGCCGGCGCGCAGACGCCCTTGACGTTGGTGGGCGGCAGCAGCGCCTTTCGCGATGGCGCGTTGCCGGTGCTGTACAGGCTCAAGCAGGCCGGAGACACGCCCCTGGCACTGGGCCAGGCGGTCACGGTGATCGCGCAGACCCGTGCTACGGTCAAGGGCGTGCCGCTGCCGGCGGCCAGCGTGGTGAAAAATGCAGCCAACGAAAACATCGTCTGGGTGCATGAGCGCGCCGAGGTGTTTCGCGCAATGCCAGTAAAAGTGACCCCGCTCGATGGCGCGGCCGTCGTGGTGGCAGGGATCAAGCCGGGCGCGCGGGTCGTCGCCGCCGGCGCAACCCTGATCAACCAGATCCGCTAAGGGGCGCTGATGTTTACTTGGATCGTTAATACCAGCCTGAAA
>JANPCW010000528.1:0-1786 GCA_031431155.1 Janthinobacterium sp.
AATAGATGAAGAAATGGCCATTGACCGCATATTGCGGATGGAACGCCATCGACAGCAGGCCGCGTTCGCCGTCGGTTGTGGTGCGGCCCGCGATATCGAGGAAGGGCAGCGGCAGCAAGACGCCGTTGTCAATAATCCGGACCCGGCCCGCACGCTCGACGATGAACTGGCGGCGATCGCCGGGCGGTGCAGTCAGGAACACGGGTGTCGATAAGCCGGACGCAACTTGCTGCAGCCCAAGCGCGAGCGTGGCGCGGGCGGCGTAGCGAACGCTCGCGCTCGCTGTCGCGCGCGGGCTCACGGTCAGTGTCTGGATCGCCGGGGTGGGGGCCAGGATCGTGGCCCCGCTGGTGGTATCGCTGGCGCTGACGGTGTAGACCCCATACACAAGGTTGAACAGGGTCTGGGATTGCTGCACTGATTGCGCATACCCGGCCGGGCCGGTCACCGTGATGGCTGCATCGGCGCCGCTCGGCAAGCCGATCAGCGTCACACTCAGGTTGCCGGGCGCGCTGCCCGGGTTGCCATTGCCGCCGCACCCGGCAAGCATGCTCATGGCAAGAAAACATAGGACAATGTAGCGCTGACCGATCCGCATGGCACCCTCCGCAAAACCGACGCTTGAATACGGTAGACTGGCCCAGCAGCGGTTCGTTCCAGGGCCATGCCGTGGGTCACTCCTGCAACGTTCGCCAACGCGTACCACGTATCGCGCCGGCATGATAGTGTGGGATGATCATGCTATTGCGCCTGCGATCAAGATTACGCTATCCCCATGGACGCTCCCACGCCGTGCTCAACGAACGATATAGCAAGTTTTCTGCATTGCCTGCAGCAAGACTCGTTTGGCTACTTCCTGCAGGAAAGTAACCCCGGCAACGGACTGATCCTTGATAAGACCAGCGCCGGCTGTCCAGCCAGTATTGCCGCCGTCGGCATGGCGCTGACCGTCTACCCGATCGGCGTGGAGCGTGGTTTCATGACGCGCGCGCAAGCATTGGAGCGTACCCTGACCACGCTGGAGTTTTTTTCCTGGAGCGAGCAGAGCACGGCGGCGGACGCGACCGGCTACCAGGGCTTCTATTACCATTTTCTTGACATGGAAAGCGGCCGGCGGGCGCGCGCGTGTGAACTGTCGAGCATCGACACCGCGCTGCTGATGGCGGGGATACTGACGGCCGCAGCCTACTTCCAGAATGACAACGAACAGGAGGCACAGGTGCGCCACCTGGCCGATTTCCTGTACCGGCGCGTCAACTGGGGCTGGATGCTGGCCGGCCAGCCCGTGATCTGCCATGGCTGGACCCCGGAGCGCGCTTTTTTGCCGTGGCATTGGCGCGGTTACGACGAAGCATTGATCCTGTACTTGTTGGCGCTGGGGGCCCCGACCTTTCCCATCGCGCCGCAGTGTTATACCGCCTGGGCCTCGACCTATCGATGGAAGACCATCTATGGCATCGAGTTCCTGTATGCCGGTCCGCTGTTCATCCACCAGATGTCCCACGTATGGATCGATTTTCGCGCCATTGACGACCGCTACATGCGTTCCCGCGGCATCGATTATTTTGAAAACAGCCGGCGTGCCACGCTGGTCCAGCAACAATACGCGATCCGCAATCCGCGCGGTTTCAAGCAGTACGGCGCGCTTTGCTGGGGCGTGACGGCCAGCGACGGCCCCGGCCCCGTCACCAGAATGGTCGATGGGGTGGAGCGCATCTTCTACGATTATGTTGCGCGCGGCGTGCCGTTCGGGCCGGACGACGGCACCCTGGCGCCCTGGGCGGTG
>JANPCW010000529.1:0-1756 GCA_031431155.1 Janthinobacterium sp.
CAAGCGGCCAGCGCGATGGCGTGCGCGATCAGGCTGTCGGCGAACTGGCGCGACTGGTCATGCGCGGCAAATTGCGCATAGTAGACGCAGCCGTGGAACTGGCCCGGGCCGATGGAATCGTTGAGCACCGAGCGGCTCACCAGCCCCGACACGGTTGCATTGAGAATGCTCGACGGGATCAGGTAGTCGCGGCAGGAGGCGGCGCACGCTGCTGTTCCAGCCAGGTCCGACAACTCGTACAGGCCGCTGTCGATGGCAACGCCGTGCTCGGCGTTAAAGCGCAGCACGGCGCAGTTCAGTTCGCGAGAGATCACGACCTACCCGGTCCCGCCGTCGAGGAACACGATCTACTCGGGCGCATGGCCCTGGTCCAGGATGTGGCGCAGGGCGACCGCGTCGATGCCGCGGTCGCGGATGATCGAGACCGAGTAGTGGCTGCAGGCGCGCTCGAATAAGCGCCGCAGCAGGTGCGTCAGGATCACCCCCACCGGTGTGCCGGCACGCGCCAGCGACACCAGCGTCACCGGCCCGCTGCGGCGCGCCGCCACCAGCGCTGCCAGTTGCAAGCAATCGTGCGCCATTTGCGCGCGGTTGGCGTGGCAGGCGCTTCGGAACAGGTCCAGATAACGCTGTGAAGGCAGCGCTTCGGGCGACAGCATTTCACTGTAGTGGCGCTGGCCGGACTGGATCAGGCGCTCTTTTTCGGCCAGGTCGAGAATCGGTTCGAGCGCCAGCGGCTTGAGCAAGAAGGTGACGTCATCGCTGCGATAGCTGCCGCTGAACGGGGGCACAACAGGGGCCGCGGCGGGTTTGCCAACCGGAATGCAAACGGGGATGCCAGCGCTCATAGCGCCGCCACCGTGAGCGCTGCCAGCTGGGTTCCGTTGGGCACGATCGCGTAGTCGCAGGCGGCCATGAAACGCGCGTCCGAGCCGCTGTCGCCCATGCCGAAACTGAGAATCTCGCCGTGTTCGGCCGTCAGTTGCGCGCGCAGATAGTCGACCGCGCGCGCCTTGTTCAGCGTCCTGGGCAGGACTGCCAGGTTGTTGCCGTTGCGGTGCAGGAAATAGGCGGCGCCGTCCGTGGCCAGCCAGTCGGCCAGCACCGCGTGCTCGATCTCGGCCAGGCGCTCGGCGCGCGCCTCCGGATCCTTGATCACGATGTAGAACGGCGTCGCGAAATCCTCGATCAAGCGCGCCCGCGCGCTGCGTCCGGCCTTGGCCTGGAATTCGTCGATCACGCGCATCGCTTCGCGCAGCCCGGCCAGCGCCGCGTCCATGTCGGCCCGCATCACGGCCAGCCAATCGGCGTCGAGTGCACCGCCGGGCTGCAGGATAATCCCGCCGTAGTCGAGCACGGCATAGCTCGCGAACGGCAGGTCGACCCGTTTGAAGGCGTCGTGATTGCGCGCCGTGGCCGGGATCAGGGTCATCTCGCGCTGGGCGAACTCGAGAAACGCGCGCTGGCGCGGCGTCGTGAACGAACACGGCGCGCCATCTTTCAAATAGGCGGCCGGATGCAGGTCCAGCGTATCGGTCGACCGGCATTTCTTTGGAGTCTGGAACAGTGTGTCGTCCAGGTCAACGAACAGGAATTTCTTCAATTTGCTTCTCTGACTGAAAATGGAACAAACGCCCGTTCAGTTCCCGCGCGAGCTGGAACAGGGCAGGGTTGGGCGGCGTCTCGTGGCAAATGAACACGTGATCGTACTGGCCCGGCGCGACATTGTAGAGGTAGTTGGCGATGCCTTCGCCGT
>JANPCW010000530.1:0-1988 GCA_031431155.1 Janthinobacterium sp.
GCCCCCTGACCGACACCTGTCCCAAGCCGCTGTTGAAGGTGCGGGGACGGCCCTTGATCGTCTGGCACGTGCTGAACCTGGTTCGGGCCGGCATCACCGAGATCGTGATCAACCATTCCCACCTGGGCCAGCAGATCGAGCAAGCCCTGGGCGACGGCAGCCAGTTCGGCGCCACCATCGCCTATTCGCCGGAACCGGTAGCACTGGAGACTGCCGGCGCGATCGCCAATGCGCGCCACCTGCTGGGCAGCGAGCCGTTCCTGGCCATTTCGGGCGACATCTATTGCCCTTACTTCGACTTCGAACAAGTCAAGGACACCTTGCCCAATGCCGACCTGTGGGGCAAGCCGCTGCCTGCGGAAAAGCGCGACATGTGCTGGATCTACCTGGTGAAAAATCCCGCGCATCATCCGCAGGGCGACTTCGGGCTGAACCTGTACTCGGTCCGGAACCAGGGCGAGCCGCTGTACACCTTTGCCAACATTGGCCTCTACCGGCCGGAAATGTTCGACGCCATCGCGCCGGGCCAGCACGCGCAGCTGGGGCCGCTGATCCGCCAGTACGCCGATCTTGGCCAGGTGGGCGGCGAACTGTTTGGCGGCGACTGGACCAATGTCGGCACCGTCGAACAGCTGGAGGCGCTCAATGCCCCGTTCCTGAAATCGGCCAAGGCATGAATCCGTACGCAGAGCGCCGGGCCCGGCTAAGCGCGCAAATGCAGCCCGGCGCGGTCGCCATCATTGCGACCGCGCCCGAGGTATTGCGCAACAACGATTGCCACTATCCGTACCGGCACGACAGCTATTTCTACTACCTGACCGGCTTCACGGAACCGGACAGCGTGCTGGTGCTGGTGGCCGCCAGCGGCGCAAGCGCCAGCCAGGCCATCCTGTTTTGCCGCCCGAAGAACGTCGAGCGCGAAATCTGGGACGGCGTGCGCTGCGGCCCGGCGGGCGCGATCGCCGCCATCGGTGTCGATGCGGCCTACCCGATCGACGAGCTCGATGCTGAAATGGTCAGGTTGCTGGCCAGCGCGCCGGCCGTGTATTACGCGCTCGGCACCAGCGCCAGCCTTGATGCCCAGCTAACGACCTGGATGCAGGGCGTACGGCGCCAGGCACGGGCCGGCGTCAAGGCGCCCACTGCGGCACACGACGTACTGGCCCTGCTCGACGAGATGCGCCTGTGCAAGGACCAACAAGAACAGGCCCAGATGCTGCGCGCAGCGACCATTTCGGCCCAGGCGCACAGCCGCGCGATGCGTTCTACCCGCCCCGGCATGCGCGAGTATGAGATCGAGGCCGAGCTGCTGTACGAATTCCGCAAGAATGGCGCCCAATTCCCGGCCTACACCTCGATCGTGGCGGCCGGCGCCAATGCCTGCGTGCTGCATTACAGCGCCAACGATGGGCACTGCGGCGACGGCGAGCTGGTGCTGGTCGACGCCGGTTGCGAGTTCGACGGCTACGCCTCGGACATCACCCGCACCTATCCCGTCAACGGCCGCTTTTCCGCGCCCCAGCAGGCGCTGTATGAAGTGGTGCTGGCGGCGCAAGCGGCCGCGCTGGCGCTGATCCGGCCAGGCCTGCGCTACAGCGAGGTGCACGATGCGGCCGTCCAGGTGCTGGCCCAGGGCATGCTCGATACCGGCCTGCTCGACCAGAGCAAGGCCGGTGGCTTAGCCGACGTCATCGTCGACAAAAGCTACCAGCAGTTCTACATGCACGGCACCGGCCACTGGATCGGGATGGACGTGCACGACGTGGGCGCCTACCGCGAAACGGAGCAGGATGCGCCGGGCCGGCCGTGGCGCCCGCTGCAGTCGGGCATGATGCTCACCGTGGAACCTGGCATTTACGTGCGCCCGGCCAGCGGTGTACCGGAGCAGTTCTGGAATATCGGCATTCGCATCGAGGACGATGTGCAGGTCACCCCGGACGGCTACACGATTTTGAGCAGCGGCGCGCCCAAGACCGTGGCCGAGATCG
>JANPCW010000531.1:0-8603 GCA_031431155.1 Janthinobacterium sp.
ACACGCGCGGCGACACGATTGCCTGGGTGGCCGAAGAAAAAGTGCTGTTCTCCGGCGACCTGGTTGAATTCGACGCCACCCCTTACGCCGGCGACGCTTACTTTCAGGATTGGCCGCACACGCTCGATAAGCTGGCCGCGCTGCAGGCGGAAAAGCTGGTGCCGGGTCGCGGCGCCGCCCTTACTACCGCGACCCAGGTCAAGGCTGGGCTGGAGGGCACACGCGACTTCGTGCAGGACCTATACGCTGCGGTGCGCCAAGGCGCGCAGCAGGGCAAGGACCTGAAGACGATTTACAGCGAGACCTATGCGCGGCTAAAGCCGAAATACGGCAACTGGGTGATTTTCGATCACTGCATGCCGTTCGACGTGACGCGCGCCTATGACGAAGCGACCGGCTATCCCGATCCGCGCATCTGGACTGCCGAGCGCGATGTAGAAATGTGGAAGTCGCTGGAAGGCTAGTGTCGCAATCCGACGCAATAGGGATGGGCGATAACGGAACCGGACGCATCGTCGTGGCCAACGGCGGGCCGGAGCATCATGGAGGCGGGCATGCAAGCAAGCTATACCTATACAAAATTTCCATATATCACGCCCGAAGAAATCAACAGCGGCACAGTGCGGCGCTACCCGGTGGTGGTGGTCGGTGCCGGCCCGGCCGGCTTGGCGGCGGCGATTGATTGTCGCTTGCACGGCATTCCGGTGTTATTGCTCGACGACGATGATACGGTCTCGGTCGGCTCGCGCGGCCTGTGCTACGCCAAGCGCACCATCGAAGTGCTTGACCGGCTCGGGTGCGGCGACCCGATCATGGAAAAGGGCGTGACCTGGAATGTCGGCCGCACTTTTTTCCGCAACGAAGAAGTGTTCAGCTTCAATCTGCAGGCCGACGCTGAGCATAAGCGCCCCGGCATGGTGAATCTGCAGCAGTATTATCTGGAACAATACCTGGTGGAGCGGGCCGTGTCGGCCGGCGTGACGATGCGCTGGAAGAATAAGGTGGTGTCGGTGCGGCAGCAGGAGGAGGAGGGTGACGGCGGCAGCGGCGGCGGCGTCAGATTGCAGGCCGAAACGCCGGATGGCCTATATCAGATCGAGGCGGACTGGCTGATCGTAGCAGACGGGGCGCGCAGTCCGATCCGCAACATGCTGGGACTGGAAACGGAAGGAAAAATTTTCAAGGACCGCTTCCTGATCGCCGATGTCGTGATGAAGGCCGACTTTCCGGCCGAGCGCTGGTTCTGGTTCGATCCGCCGTTCCATCCGAACCAGTCGGTGCTGCTGCACCGCGAAGCCGACAATGTCTGGCGCATCGATTTCCAGCTCGGCTGGGATGCCGACCCGGATGAAGAAAAAAAGCCGGAAAAGGTGATCGCGCGCATCAAGGCGATGCTGGGCGACGAGCGCGAATTCGAGCTCGAATGGGTCAGCGTGTATACCTTTCAGTGCCGCCGCATGAAACGCTTCCGGCACGGCAAATGCCTGTTCGTCGGCGACTCCGCGCATCAGGTATCGCCATTCGGTGCACGCGGCGCCAATTCCGGCCTGCAAGATACCGACAATCTGGTCTGGAAGCTGAAACTGGTGATGGATGGCAAGGCGCCCGAGCGCCTGCTTGACACTTATTCGGACGAGCGCTGCTTTGCCGCCGACGAGAACCTGATGAATTCGACCCGCTCGACCGATTTCATCACGCCCAAGAGCACGGCCAGCAAGACATTTCGCAATGCGGTGCTACAACTGGCGGAGAAGCATGCGTTCGCCAGAACGCTGGTCAATTCGGGTCGGCTATCAGTGCCGGCCATTTTGGTCGATTCTTGTCTAAATACGCCGGATACCGACCCATTCATGGGGGATATGGTGCCGGGTGCGCCGATGGACGACGGTCCGGTCAAGCTTGGCACGCGGGATGGCTGGCTAGTATCCCAGCTCGGCAACCGTTTCCAGGGCCTGTATTTTTGTAATGATCCGGACGCGATCCCGGACGCGGTCCTGGCGCAGTTTTCTGTGCTGGCGCAGGGCGCGGTGCCAATCGAGGTACTGCTCATTGCCGCCAAGCCGGGCCATTTGGCGAACCCGAACGCACACGCGAAAGTCATGCTCGACGTCGATGGCGTGATCGCCAGGCGCTACGATGCGCGAGACGGGACCTATTACCTGGCGCGCCCCGACCAGCATGTCGCTGGCCGCTGGCGCGCGCTTAACACGGCACGCGTGCAACAGGCGCTGGCGCGGGCCACGTGCAACCTATAACGGGAGAATCATCATGACACTGAATCTGGCCCCAAATTTCAGCGAGCCGGGCAAGCGCTATTTTCGCGCTTTTTCACCGGGCGACGATTTTTACGAAGCCTTGATCGAGACCCATCGCGACCTTTCCGACGAGCAAAGCGCGCTAGTCAATGCGAAGCTGATTTTGCTCCTGGCCAACCAGATTGGCGATATCACGATCCTGCGCGCGGCGATGCAGCTGGCGCGCCAAGACGTCTAAGGCTGGCGCGGCGCGCCGCGCGAAGATTCAGGGGCCAATCAATGTTCGAGCCCGCACCGGTCCGTGCCGTTGGCCGTGTTCAGCTTGAGCGGTATGGTGACCGACAATACGGTGCCATTGTCGATCAAGCTGTCAATGATGAGTTCGCCTCCCAGCGCTAACACCCGTTCTCCGATGCCAACTAAACCGAACCCTTTTGTGTTGCGCTTGTCTTGCGGAAGGAAGCCGACGCCATTGTCCGACACAGTCATCAAGATCCTCGTTTCATTGATGCTGAGCACCACGCCCACCTTGGTCGCGTGCGCATGGCGTGCAATATTGGTCAGCGATTCCTGCAAGATGCGAAAGATCGCAAGGGTTCGCTCATCGTCCAGCGGATCGCCCAGGTTCTTTTCGTTGACCACCAACTGGCTCTTGATACCGCTGAGCCGTTCGAATTGCTTGAGTTGCCATTCGAACGCGGCGTGCAAGCCCAGCTCCAGGGTTTGCGGTCGTAAGTCGTTGATGATGGCTTTGACCGATCGGATCGTCGCATCGACGTTATTGAGTACGATCTCCACTTTGGTGCGCAGCTTGGAATGTGCGCTCAAACTGCGCGCGTGCAGCATCGACACGTCAATGCGCAAGGCAAGCAAGTTCTGCCCCAGGTCATCATGGATTTCGCGCGCGATCCGCTTGCGTTCCACTTCCGTGATCTGATCTTGACGCGCGACCAGCTGGCGCAATGCCTGCTGCGACTGCTGCAACACCTCTTCGGTCCGCTTGCGCTCGCTGATGTCGCGTGCCATCTCGACCACCGTCCAGCGATCGCCCCAGCGCTGCGCGATGCGATGCATTTCGACCACGCAGGACGAGCCATCCTTGCGCCGCAGGGTGACTTCGACCAAGCCGACGTCCTTCCCGTTGATCAGTTCGTGGTACCCACGTTCGAGCTTGTCGCGCGGGCCGCACCCGATCTCGACCGGTCCCAGCAGCAGCAATTCCTCCCGGGTATAGCCGAGCATGCGGCACACCGTTGCGTTAACGTCGAAGAATTTGTGCGTGGCATGGTCGAGCACGAAGATCGCGTCGGCCGTCTCGTCCATCACGTGGCGAAATAGCTGCAAATTCTTTTCGAGCTGTACGCGTTCGTTCGCATCGATGGCCAGTCCGCGATAGCCGGTAAATCTGCCGCTGCCATCAAATACGGGCGCCCCGCAAATTTGCAGGTATTGTCGATCCCCATGGCGGTTCAGCATGCAAAAATTAAAATCGCGAAACGCGCGCCTTGCGGCGATATTGGCATCGAGCACAAGGCGCTCGGTCTGGTCCCAACGGGCGCCGGGCAGTTCCCAGTGCGAACAGCCCAGCCACTGCGTGGCAACCGCTCCCGTATCAACGCCGTGGAGCACAACTTGCGTCAAGCGCTGATGTTCATCCGTTTCCCAGTAGGAGGTCGAGGTCAAATTGGCAATGCTGCGGAATCTGTCTTCGCTATCCAGCAAGGCGATGGACGCCAATTTCATGTCGGTCACGTCCAACATGGTGCCGAACGCCAGGCTCTGGCCCAGTGTTTCGTTGTGCGGTTCCTCGGTCTCGCACCGCACATGGCGGACTGCGCCGCCCGGCCTGACGATGCGCAGTGCAATGTTGAAACCGGTGCCGCACAATTTTGCCCCGCGGAACGCTGTGGCTACTGCTTCGCGGTCGTCGGGATGCGCTATTTCAAGCAACAATGGCAGGCTCGGCGCGACAGACTGAGGTGTCAGGCCGCAGATCCGGAACAATTCATCGGACCAGCGCATTTCGCCGGTTGTTAGCTCGACCTCCCAACTGCCCACATGGCCGATCCTTTGCGTTGCGCTTAATCGATGCTGGGCTTGTGACAGCGCTTTTTCGCTCGACTTGCGCCGTTCGATTTCCGCCGCCAGCAATCGGTTTAGGCGCGGCAGATCGGCGGTGGTGAGCCTCTCCTCGTCAATGCGCGCAAGTTCAAGGGAGGATTCTGCTGGCCATACCTGCTTGTGAGCCTGGCACATGTCGTTGAAGAGCGTACTGTTGTTTTCTGGGGAAAACGCGCCGCTTGGATAGCCGCACAGCAAGGAGAACTCATGGTCCTTGGCAAGCACGTTCCACAGCGACTCAAGCCGGAGTGCCTCTTCCTGTTTGCCCTGCTCACACAACAAAGCGACCATTTCACCAAAGGCCCGAATGGGGCGGGTACTCGTCGCTTGGGTAAAAAGACCGCCGATGACCTCGGTAAAACATTGCTCATCGACCCTTCCATCAAGCACGATGGCCGACAGCGTGCGCTCCGCATCGAAGGGCATGTAGCGTCCCAGCATCGACTGCATCACCTCGGACTGAACCCCGATCCTTATGCTTAACGCTTGCTCGATCAGGGCGAGATGAGGTTGTGTTGCGAACACGATGCCGGTCTCGCCGGCAAGCAGGGCATCGCCAATGTAGGTTGACACTTTTTCGATCAGGAACGCGTCATTTTCGTAGAACTGAACGAAGTGTTCGTGTTCTGAATCAACTCCACAACCCGTCATAATGAGTGTCCATTCGAATCTACATAGCTTCTTGGACTCAGCCAGAGGGCATCCATGCAACGAAGCTGGTTTGTTGCTGACCCAATGTAGATTAAGAAACTGATGAGGTCAACAATTTCCTCTACTCTCAGTCACAAATTGTCGATGCCGGTCGGTGAAAATAAGCGCGGCGCATACTAATGGTCGACTGTACGGTGATGGCGCCGGCTGGCACCTTAAATGCGCTTATCATACTGGTTTCCTGTAGGAAAACAATCAGGTATTGACCTTTGCGCGCAAGCTTTTTTGTTGCCCATGTGTGTTCTTGCTATCGAGGCGCTTGCGCTGTGAGCTGCGGGTCGGCCTGGTTGGGCGGCGCACGGGCGGCAAGATCGCAATGCTATCGATCAATTGCTGCAGCCGGCGTAGCGCATCCTCTTTGTTCTGTTCCTGACTGCGCGATTGCTGCGCCTTCAGGATGATGACGCCGTCCTTGGTTATGCGCTGGTCGCGCAGGGCAAGCAGCCGCTCTTTATATGCGTCTGGTAATGACGAGTTGATAATGTCAAAGCGCAAGTGAATTGCGCACGAGACCTTGTTGACATTCTGCCCGCCGGGGCCCTGGGCGCGAATCGCACTGATTTCCACTTCGTCGGCATTGATTGTGACCATTGGGGCTAGCTGTTCACGGATGGGGCGCGATTGGAGCGGCCGCGTTGAGTTCGTTAAGGCTGTGATGGCAACTGAGTGCCTGCGGCAAGAGACCGTCGAATAAACGGGAGTCATCGGCCGACAAACGGCCTTGTTCAATCAGAATGCCCACCTTGCTCAGGTAGTCGCCTGTGGCGAGCAATTGCCCGAGTGGCGACATGCTGCCGGCGTCGTGTACTCGGGCTTGCTCGTCGATGGCCCGCGTAACCGATTGCGGGAAATTCCACTGTTTTCCGATGCTGCAGGAGAGAGTCCGCGCGTTATGCAACAAGCGGGCGCAGAACATTCCGGAGCCAAGCTGGTTACTGCCTTTCGCAAACTGATCCATCATTCGCAGCGCGACGATCAGGCCGACATTTTGTACCAGCCCAGCCAGAAAGGCCTCGAACGGAGCGATCTTCAGATCGCTCGCCATCATCCGGTTGGCCAGCGCGCAGCGTTCCGATTGCTCCCAGATACGGGGCGCGAGCAGGCGGGTGAAGTGGCCGGAATGGAGGTCGATGATGGGGCGGAACGCGACGCTGGTAATCAATTGACGCAAACCTTCCTGTCCGATCACCATGACGGCGTGCTCGACGCTGCTGATGGTCCGTCCGGAACGCAGAATCGCACTGTTCGCCAGCCGAATCACTGCCGCGACCAGAACAAGGTCGTTGGAAATCTTGCGCGAGAGATCGGTGCCGGAAAAGGTATCACTGCGCAAGCTTTGCAGCAATTGGGGAATCAGGCCCGGCATGCGCCGCACCAGGTCGGCCGCGTGCCCCGATTGGAGCGCCGTGTCGAGTGCAGCGAGCACCTGCGTTTCAAGCGCATTCATACCGGGTTCGAATCCGCCGCGCACGTCAAACAGCCAATTGGTGTAATTGGCGTTCACTTCGTCCATTTGTTCGCGTGAAATGGTTGAATGGTGCGTTGTCGTTACCTTGCTCGCGATGACAGTCTCGGAAACCGCGCGCGCCGCCGGGCCAGTATTGGCGGCGGTGGCAGGAACCAGGCGTGCTTGAACAGAGCCGGAGAACAACCGCTGCAACCATTGCATCATTGAAAACCTCGCTTCAAAGCCATGCATCGAAATGGATAAACGTGCGTCCATATTGATCCAGGTCATCTCATGGGTAAATTGCAAAAGTATAACAGTGGCAAGGTTTGTGAACGTTCTAATTTGTTGCTATTTTTTAATAATCGCGCCAACCGGTCTCCTAATCGGTGCTTATGCGGCGAGCGCCTCCAGCTGTTCCTGCAGCCCCAGCCATTCCCCCTCCAGCTGCGCCAGATCCTTCGCAAAGAAACTCTGGTCCGCCAGCGCCTGCTTTAACTTTGCCTTGTTCGCGCTGTCATACATGGTTGGCTCCGCCAGTTGGGTGTCGGCCGTCGTCTTTTGCTCATTGCGTTTGGAAATTTGCTCCTCCAGCCGCTTCACTTTGATCTCTAGCGGCTTGCGCAAGGTCGTCAAGCGCTGGCGTTCTTCGGCTTCCTGGCGTTTTAGATCGCGCTTGTCCACGACCGGGGCGGCCGGTGCAATCGGCGAGGCAACCGGGAAATCGACTTTGTTGTCATGGCCGGCCGCCGGCAGCACCGTGGTGCCTTTCCCGAGCTTGGTCTTGAACAGCCAATCCTTGTAGTCATCCAGATCGCCGTCGAACGGTTGCAATTTGCCGTCGGCCACGATGATGAACTGGTCGGTGGTGGCGCGCAGCAGGTGGCGATCATGCGAGACCACCACCAACGTACCTTCGAACTGCGCCAGCGCCATGGTCAGCGCTTCGCGCGTTTCCAGGTCCAGATGGTTGGTCGGCTCATCGAGCAGCAACAGGTTGGGGCGCTGCCAGACAATCAGCGCCAGCGCCAGGCGGGCTTTCTCGCCGCCGGAAAACGGCCGGATCGAGCTGGTGACCATGGTGCCGGGGAAGTTGAAGCCGCCCAGGAAATTGCGCAATTCCTGCTCGCGCACGGTCGGTGCAATCTTGGCCAGGTGCCACAGCGGCGATTCGTCGTGACGCAGCATCTCGACCTGGTGCTGGGCGAAATAACCAATGGTCAAGCCCTTGCCGATGACTGCGTCGCCGGTCAACGGTGCCAGTTCGCCCGCAATGGTCTTGATCAGGGTCGACTTGCCGGCGCCGTTCACGCCCAGCAGACCAATACGCTGCCCGATTTGCAGGGAGAAATTGATGTCGTTGACGATGGTTTTGACGATGACGTTGTCGTCGTTCTGGTTGGTGATGCGGTAACCGGCGCTCACGTCTTCCAGCACCAGCAGCGGGTTCGGCGCGTTCAACGGCTCGCGGAATTCAAATGAGAACTCGGCCGCGGCCCGCAGCGGCGCCAGCTCTTCCATCTTGGCCAGCGCCTTCATCCGGCTCTGCGCTTGGCGCGCTTTCGAAGCCTGCGCCTTGAAACGGTTGACGAACGATTCCAGGTGGGCCCGCTGGCGGGTTTGCTTTTCCAGTGCGCCGGCGGCCAGGATCATCTGGGCCGCGCGCTGGCGCTCGAACGACGAATAGTTGCCGGAATAGCGTTTGAGCTTGCGTTCGTCGATATGCACCACGACATTGACCACTTCGTCCAGGAAGTCGCGGTCATGGGAAATGATGATCAGGGTGCCGGCGTAGCGCTTGAGCCAGTCTTCCAGCCAGATGATCGCGTCCAGATCCAGGTGGTTGGTCGGTTCGTCGAGCAGCAGCAAGTCCGATGGGCACATCAGCGCTTGCGCCAGGTTCAGGCGCATCCGCCAGCCGCCCGAGAAGCTCGCCACCGGTTGCTGCATTTGGTCCAGCGTAAAACCTAGGCCCAGCAGCAATTGCTCGCCGCGCGATTGTACGGTGTAGGCGTCGGCGTCGGCCAGCGCACTGTACAGGTGGCCGATGGCGATGCCGTTTTCAGCCG
>JANPCW010000532.1:0-4135 GCA_031431155.1 Janthinobacterium sp.
AGTTCGAGCGCCGTATAGCAGTTCACCACCGTTTGCGCCTCGACACCTGAGAGGCATCGACTACTAACAGCGCGCCTTCGCAGGCCGACAGCGAACGGCTCACTTCATAGCTGAAGTCGACGTGACCGGGGGTGTCGATCAGGTTCAGGTTGTAGACCTGGCCATCGCGCGCCTTGTACGACAGGGCCGCCGTCTGGGCCTTGATGGTGATGCCGCGTTCGCGCTCCAGATCCATCGAATCGAGCACTTGCGCCTCCATCTCGCGGTCGGACAAGCCGCCGCACAGCTGAATGATGCGGTCGGCCAGGGTCGATTTACCGTGGTCGATGTGGGCGATGATGGAGAAGTTGCGTATGTTGTTCATGAACAGAAATTAAATGCGATTAAGAAAAGACGGTATTGCAGGCGTGAAACGCGGACACCCCATGCAATGACAAAAAAAGCGCTCCGAGCGGGGTTACAACCCCAGCGAGCGCGTTTCAAGCGACAGCCGGTCCTGCCATGGCAGGACGCATTCGCAGACGCTTTTTTGACTGTGGCATTTTACCGGATTTCAGGGTAGAAAGCCCGCGTTATGCACCCGGGGAGCGCAGAATGGCGATTTTGCGCTCCCTCGGCCGCTCGACAAGCGACTTTTCCGCAGAAAATCGCTGATTCGGCACGCCCATCAGTTATCGCAGATTGTCTGTCGCTCAGTAATGTATTGCCGCACTCTAGTCTCGTCGAGAAAGTAATGGCACAGCTCGGGCGCGCTCAAATCGCCGAACAAGACCGGGACCAGTTCGTCGAATCGGGCCAGCAGCGCACGATCCGCGTCCACGTCGATTACCTCGACCGTGAAACAACAGCGGGCATCGCTCTGCAGGGCGTGCAACGCGTCCAGCATGTCCTGGCACAGATGGCAATAGCTACGCGAGTAGAGGGTGAAATGCAGCGGGGCGTCCAGCAAGCAAGACATCAAGGCAGGCACCACATGATATAAAATTTCAAAATACTAGGGATTTTTTCCATAAATCTCAACAAGGACCGCACGCCCTTTGGATCGGCGCTCTAGCTGCGCGCGCGCAGCACCACATACAGTGCGATCTCGCCGCGCCGCACCAAAAGCGCCGCCCCTTTGCTCGGTTCGATCCTGGCGATGGCCGCGTTAAATTGGCGGGCATCTTTCACGGCCGTGCTGTTCAGTTGCAAGATCACATCGCCGCTGCGCAAACCGGCACGCTCGGCGACGCCCTCGACCTCATCGACTTGCACCCCGCCATCGATCCGCATTTCCCGCTTTTGCGCCTCGCTCAAATCCTGCACCGATAGGCCGAGCGCGCCCGGCTCGGCCTTTGGCTTGGGCGCACTGGCTTTCCTGGCCGGCTTCTCACCTTCAAGTTCGACGATCGTCAAGGCAATCTCCTGCTGCGCGCCCTTGCGCCAAACCGTCACGGTGGCCCGGCTGCCCAGCGCGGTACTGCCGACCAGACGTGGCAAGTCGGATGCACGCCCAATCGGTGCACCGTTGAATTTCAAAATAATGTCGCCGACCCTGATCCCGCCTTTGTCGGCCGGCCCGCCCGGCTCCACCATCGATACCTGCACGCCCTGGGCTTTGGACAAGCCCAGCGCTTCAGCCAGTTCCTTTGTCACTTCGCTGATCTGAACCCCGATCCGACCGCGCGTGACCTTGCCCGTTTTCTTGAGCTGGTCGGCAACCCGAATCGCTTCGTCGATCGGCACCGCGAACGAAATGCCGTTGTAGCCGCCCGAGAGCGTGGCGATCTGCGAATTGATCCCGATGACTTCGCCACGCATATTGATCAGCGGGCCGCCCGAATTGCCAGGATTGACGGCAACGTCGCTCTGGATCAGCGGCAGATAATCGCCGGTGTCGCGCGATTTGGCCGAAATGATGCCGGCCGTAACCGTATTTTCCAGGTTGAATGGCGAGCCGATCGCAATCACCCACTCGCCAACGCGGATCTTGTTGGAGTCGCCCATCGCCAGCCGCGGCAGGTTGACCCCGCCTTCAATCTTGAGCAGCCCCACGTCGGTGCGCACGTCCACGCCCAGCACTTTGGCCTTGAATTCGCGCTTGTCGGTCAGGGTAACGAACACATCGTCGGCACCGTCGATGACGTGCGCGTTGGTCAGCACATAACCATCGCTTGAAATGATGAAGCCGGACCCGATTCCGCGCTGCACGTCTTCTTCCTGCGGCACCGGCTTGCGCCCGCGCGGCGCCGGGTTCGGCGTGCGTGGCGACGGCGTGCCGAAGAAGCGGCGCAGAAATTCCTGCATCTCCGCCTCGCCCGGCTGGCCGCTCCCGCCCTGCCCCAGCTTGACCTTGGCCGTGGTGCGGATATTGACCACCGCCGGGCCGGCCTTATCGATCAGTTCGGTAAAGTCGGGCAGACCGGTCACCAGGGCAGGCGCGGCCAGCGCGCCCGGCACCGCTCCCAGCAAGGCCGGGGCAAACACGACGCCGCTACCGATCAACAATGCGCACAAGGCCTTGCCAGTGAACAGGAGGTGGTTTTTCATGGAGTTGGATCTTTGTCGTTGATTGAAGTGGTTGCCAGTGCTTGCCGTCTCCGTTTTCCCGTCCGGCGCAAGCTAACTGTCATGGTAAGCGAAAATGCGCGTTGTCGCTTGATCAAGCCGATGGGTCGCACCTAGTGGGGCGCAATGCCGGCCGGCGCGCGCCCAGCAACAGCGGCCTTAGCGGGACGCTGCTATCCTTTCCGCACAGTCGGACTCCGCGGCCCGAGCCGGCTCCAGGTGCGCGCCGCGCCGCGCCATGGCCGGCTCGGTCCCGAGGCGCGCGGCCAGCCGGTCGAAAAACGTGTCGCTCAATTCGGCGCCGGGCCGGTCGGCGCGCAAGGCGTCGCCAATCCGGTGGTAGAGGTACCAGGCAGCTTGCCCTTCGCGACCGTCGAGCGAGGCGAACGCCAGTTCCACGTCGCACGCCGGCAACTCCCCGTCGGTCAATGCGGAAATGTTTTCGTGGGTCTTCTTAAGCATATCCATCATTCCATCTATCGTCGAGCACGGTGACGCGCAGGTGGCAAAAGTTTCCTGCAGACACAATCGATCTATTACCATCTTTTGTCAACCGGCAAATCCAACAAGGGTCGCAATTTTTCTGCAATGACTTCGCGCGCCCGAAAAATCCGGCTGCGCACGGTGCCGATCGGACACGCCATGACTTCCGAGATCTCCTCATAGCTCAGTCCCTCAATTTCACGCAGGACGATGGCGGTGCGCAGCTCCAGCGGGAGTAAATCCATCGCTGCGTTGACGGTTTGGGCAATCTGCTTGCTCGCCAACAGAGACTCGGGCGTGTTGATGTCGCGCAAGTGGCTGGCGTCGTCAAACACTTCGGCGTGCTCGGCGTCGGCGTCGGTCGAGGTCGGCGTGCGGCGCCCTTGGGTAACGATAAAATTCTTGGCGGTATTAACGCCGATGCGATATAACCAGGTGTAGAACGCGGAATCGCCCCGAAAGTGCCGCAGTGCGCGGTACGCTTTAATGAATGTTTCCTGAACCACATCTTCGGCCTCTGCGGGGTCATGTACGAGGCGCGACACCAAGCGCATCAATCTGCGCTGGTATTTCGATACCAGCAGATCGAACGCTCGCTTGTCGCCCGCTTGGACGCGCTCGACCAGCAGTTGATCACACTCGCGTTCTGTCGTCACTCCCGGTTCCTTGGTGGCCTGCAGCACGGGGCGCGTCTATCAGTATAGAGTTGGCCGACTGCAATAAGTTCAAACTATTTTTAGAAAACATTCTCCGAACGAACTGCGATGGCGCGGCACGCCACTGCCAGGGCGCGAAAGGTGGGCGGCGTAACGCTGTCGGGCAACACCGGCACCACAATCACCCTGCCGTCAGCGGCGCGCAGGCGCAGCAACAGCAGGTGCGGCCACAACGTTGAACCGGCCATCATGCGCACAACCTGCACGCAACTATTCGCTACGGCCGGGTTCGCATGCGCCACGCCCATGCTTTGGTATACCGTCAGCCGGATTTGTCCGACACCGGAAATATCAATGCGCAGCGTATTTGAATTTTTGATGGGAAATATGGCGCTCAAGCCAGCCACGATGCAGGCCGCTCCGATCCAAACAGGCGATCGAATATGGTC
>JANPCW010000533.1:0-3800 GCA_031431155.1 Janthinobacterium sp.
CGCAGAACCCCGAAAATCATCAGCCATGCCCTGATCTCGCTGATGCTGTAAAAAGAGTACGCCGGCATCACGATCAAGGAAATCATTGATCGGGCGAACGTGGGGCGCTCGACCTTTTATGCCCATTTCCTGGGCAAGGACACGGTACTCGAATACAGCATGTCGTCGCTGAACCGCCAGATGCTGGAATCGCAGCGCACGGCAATGGCGCTGGGCACCGTCAATAGCGAGCGCATCCTCGGATTCAGCCTAGCGCTGTTCGAGCACGCCGAGCGCTGGCGCGCGCTGTATCTGGCCATCGTTGGCAAGCGCAGCGGCAAGGTCGTCCACTTGCACCTGCGCCAATTGCTGGCCGACTTGATCAGGAACGACGTGTTGTTGCTGCAAAAAGACGGCCACAGCGATATCGCACCCGAGGCCGCGGTGCGGTTTACGGTTGGCGCGCTGCTGTCAATGCTAACCTGGTGGCTCGAAACGGACAACGCAATGACGCCGCATGAAGCAAACCAGCTGTTCCGGCGGCTTGCCGGGCCGGCACTGCTGCAATTGTCCACCACCAAACCGCAGCCGGTGATGGCACGCTTGAAAGCGGCCTGACCAGTTTGGCGCAGCCCGTTACCACAGACTCTCCGATCATTTCCGACTGATTACTGCTTGCGACTGGCGAGCTCGCCGGTGGCGGCGGCCAGCGCCTGGTATAACTGGCCGGCCGCCCGATCCCACTGGCCAACCGCGCTTTGCTGCTTTGCGACCGTGGCCAGGTCACCGCGCGCTATCGGGCCGGTGAGCGCTTCTGCCGGCCCCAGCCGAAACACATTGGCCACCGTTTCCGCGACCAGCGGCTGCGCCAACTGGCGCGCGAGTTCCTCTGGGATGCCGGCCGCCTGATAGGCCCGTAACGCCACGTCGAGCACCGTCACCAGATAATTGCAGGCGAACACTGAGGCCGCGTGGTAGAGCGTCTTGGCCTTGGCATCGATGGGAATCGGGCGCGCGCCGATCGCGCTCAGTGTGGTTCCCAACAACTCGGTGGCACGTGCATCGCCCTCGATCCCGCAAAAGGTGCCGGCGAAATCTCGCGCCACCGCGTCCGGATCGGCAAAGCTACGGATCGGGTGCATGCTGGCCACCGCGGCGCCGGCCTGAGCGGCGCTGGCCAGTTCGGCCGAGGACAGGGCGCCGCTGCAATGGAATACGATCGCGTTCGACAGCTGGCCGCCGCGCGCCAGTTGCGCGCAGCAAGCAGCGATTTGATCGTCGCCGACCGCCAGCATGGTCATATCGGCCGCACGCAGCTCCTGGTAACGCAGCACCGGATGACCGGCACCGATGAATCCGACGGCGGTACTGGCGCTGCGCAGGGAACGTGTTAACACGTCCTGGACCTGGACCTGGCCGCTGGCTGCGAACAAACGCCCCAGGACGCTGCCCACGTGGCCGGCGCCGATCAAATTGAGGGTCATCATCTAGAATCCCGATCCCGGCGAGCCCAGATACGCCATTTCGTCCGGGGTCGACGTGCGCCCCAGAATCTTGTTTCGATGCGGAAAACGCCCAAAGCGTGCGATCACTTCGCGGTGGCGCAGCGCGTAATCGAGCACGCCATCAAAACCGGGAGCGGCATCCTTCAATTGCTCGAACAGTGCCACCGACAAATTTTGCAGCGCGAGCGTTTCCGCATGCTCGAACGGCATGTAGGCGAACCAGCGCTGCACCGGCAGCAATTGTCGATCTGTTCCCGCATCTACCAGGCCCTGCGCCGCTTCCAGCGCCAGCGCATCGCCGGCAAAGGCGGCCGGCGATGCGCGCCCGGTGTTGCGGGTGAACTGGTCGAGCAGCAGGATGCGGGCCAGGGTGCCTTGCGGGCCCGCCGTGTCCCAGTGGCGCAGCCCGCCGGCCAGCGCCAGCTCGATCAGAACGCCGAAGCGCTCCCGGATCAGGGCGTCAAATTGCGGGTCGTGCCGGAACCACGCGTCGCGCGGCGCGCCGTAGCCTGGGCTGTCCTGCGGCAAAAACCAGAAGTCGAGCACCGCCTGTGCCTGCATATCCATGTCGTGAGCCTAGTTGCGCGCGTGCGACAGCTGGAAGCTCTCGACGCCCTCAAACCGCGCCAGCTCGCCGGCCAGGTCGGACAGCTTGAGGCCGCTGGTACGGCTCAGCGCGATCACCACAAAACGCCAGTCCTGCATCCGGTCGGCGCAGCTGATCGAGAGCGATCCGCCGGCAATGTCGTAACCGGTGGCCAGGGCCATTCGGCGCAGGGCGGCCTCGCCCGGCACGTAGTCCTGCTTGAAGCGCATGCCGATCGCCACCGCGTGGCGTGACGGCAGCGCCGCTTCGATGCGCGACAGGTAGATCATCGACATCGCACACAGAAAGGCCAGCCCCATCGCCGACAGATAAAACCCGACACCGACCATGATCCCGATCACGGCCGAGGCCCAGATCGACGCTGCCGTGGTCAGGCCGCTGATATTGAAACCTTCGCGCATGATCACGCCGGCGCCGAGAAAACCGATTCCGGTGACAATGCCCTGGATCACGCGGGTCGGGTCGGTCGAGCCCAGCAGCGCGCCGTGACCACCAAACCAGGCATCGGGATAGCCGCCGATCACGGTCAGCGCGGCCGAGGCCATGCAGACCAGGCCATAAGTGCGCATGCCGGCCGCGCGCCCGTGGTAGGAGCGCTCATAGCCGACCAGCAGCCCCAGCAGCAGCGCGCCGACCAGGTTCAGCAGGATGATGCCGTTGGCTGTCAGTTCAGACGATGACCAGTATCCCAGGAGTAATTCAATAATTGGCATGCAGGCTTTCTTTCACGGACATGGCCTTAGGTCGGCTTCTTGGTAAGCTGCTTTTCGAACGCAACATCGAGCTTGCTGACCCGTTTCGGTGTTTGCGGCCCCAGTGCGTTGACAAATTTCACGAAGGGGTCCAGTTCCAGCGGCGCGCATAAGGGCGCCCCGCCGGGCGCCTCGGTCAGGACAAACAGCCCGTCGCCGGTGCGCGCCATTGAATACCTCGGATTGGCGCTGCGCACCTTGAGCCGGTCCACGGCGGCGCTGGCCCGGGTTGATCGCATGGTCGTCACGTTGTTCCCATATCAGATGGGCGCGGTGCGCGTTTCCAGCCACGCCTTGGCGGCGCCGCTCACATGGGGCGAAAGGCGCGCGCGCACGGTCGCATGGTAATCGTTCAACCACTGCGTTTCATCAGCGCGCAGCAAGCTCAGGTCGAGCAGGCGGGTGTCGATCGGGCACAGGGTGAGGGTCTCGAAGCGCAAAAATTGGCCAAATTCGTCGCCCAATTCCGTGCTCTGCGCGCTGCAGTTAAGCACGAGGTTCTCGATCCGGATGCCCCAGCGCCCAGGCCGGTAGATACCCGGCTCGATCGAGGTGATCATGCCGGGCTCCATCGCCGTGTGCAGCTCCGGCATGGTCGAGGCAGCGATCGATTGCGGCCCTTCGTGCACGTTTAGGAAGAAGCCGACGCCATGCCCGGTGCCGTGGCCATACTCGATGCCGGCGGCCCAGATCGGCGCGCGCGCGATCGAATCCAGCAGCGGCGACTTGGTTGCGCGCGGGAACTGGGCCGAGGACAGCGCGATGACGCCCTTGAGCACCAGCGTGAAGTCGCGCTTGTGCGCGGGCGATGGGGTCCCAACCGGCATCACGCGCGTGATGTCGGTGGTGCCGCCCAGATACTGGCCGCCCGAGTCGATCAGCAACAGCCCGTCGCCTTCGATGGTCGCGTGCGCCGCCTCGGTTGCGCGGTAATGCATGATAGCGCCGTTCGCGTTG
>JANPCW010000534.1:0-2131 GCA_031431155.1 Janthinobacterium sp.
ATCGCCGTCGCCGTCGAAGGCGATGCCGATCTCGGCGTCGGTTTGCTGCAGGCAGCCGATCAGGTCCTGCAGATTCTCAGGATGGGCCGGATCCGGGTGATGGTTCGGGAAGTTGCCGTCAACCTCGCAGAACAGCTCGACGACTTCGCAGCCCATCGCGCGGAACAGGTCGCCGGCAAACGCGCCGGCCACCCCGTTGCCGCAATCGACCGCGATCTTGATCGGGCGCGCCAGCTTGACGTCGCCCACGATGCGCGCAAGATAGTCGGCGCCGATGTCATGCGTGGCATAGCTGCCGGCGCCGGACGCCCCTTTGCCATCCTGCGCAAGGATGCTGTGATACAGCGCCAGAATCGTTTCGCCGTGAATCGCCTCGCCCGCCAGCACCATCTTGAAACCGTTGTAGTTGGGCGGGTTGTGGCTGCCGGTCACCATGATGCCCGATTGCGCAGCAAGGACATGGGTACCGTAGTACACCATCGGCGTTGCCACCACGCCCAGGTCGATCACATCCACGCCGGCCGCTTGCAGACCGAGCGCCAAGGCCGCACTGAGCTCGGGACCGGACAGGCGTCCGTCGCGCCCGATCACGACACGCCGTTCGCCTTTGGCCAGCACGGCCAGGCCGAATGCGTGGCCGATTTGGCGCGCCACGCCGGCATCGAGCGTGCTGCCGATAACGCCGCGAATGTCGTACGCCTTGAAGATAGTTCTTGACAGGGAGACCATAATTTAACTTTGAAGGCGGCTGCGCGCGAAACGCTGGCCGGGCCTGCTGGACAGGGATGTTTCGATGGCAGGCGCACGGTGGGCCACGCAAACCGGCCCGCGCACCTACGGCAGGCCTTGATTCGCAAAGACGTATCTTAAACGATGCGTAGCGCAAGCGCGCGCAATTTAGCGGCGCCTGGGCGGTTCAGTCCGATATTTAGACGCGCAGCAAATCGAGCGACTTGCCGTTTTCCACCCATTGCTTGATCCATTTCGGCTGACGCCCGCGCCCGGTCCATTGCAGGGAAGTCTGTTCCGGATGGCGGTAACGCACTGGAACCGTGCCGGTCTTGGCACGAATACCGCTGCCAATCAGTTCCTTTAACGGCATGCCAACGCTTTGCGCGATCGCCAGAATCTGCTCGCGTGCTTTCATTAAATCCTGTTGCTCGCGCTTTTTCATTTCTTTTTGGATCTTTTCCTGCAGATTACGCAGGTCGGCCACTGACATATTCGATAAATCCATCATGATTCCTTTAAGTTGACGGGCAATTCTGACAATCGGATTAAAACATCGCTTTTCAGGAATATACTACATAGCGCCGTTTTATCCAGCTTTTATTTTGGAAAATCGTCTGGCGCGCAGCCTTGAATCAGTGTTCCCCGAGATAAGGTCAGATTTAGGATGTCGATCAGCGAATTACCCGGCCAAGATCAAGCCTGATCGCAACGCCAACGCGAAAACCGCAGTTCCCGCTTTCGCGTGGGAGCGCCTAGTCGATGACAGTCTAGGAGCCTCGGTTTCAGGCGCCGCATAGGGGCCAGATAGGAGCCAGATAGGAACGAATAATTGGCGATCGACACGGCAAGCTCCATCATTGCCGCGCATGGTGGAGCCACGAGGTGCCACGATTGGTTCGCATACGTCAACACGGCTTGGTTTCACCGGACTTTCCTCTCAATTTATTAATTAGATAACACTTTTAACGCCGCCAAAAATTGCGCGTGGCCGGCATGCTAAATTGTGGCTTGCGCCTAATTCTCGCCCCGCAATTCGATAACCATGCACGTGCTGAACGATACCGGTTACGCCGATTGGATCTGGTTAGGCTGCGGCTGTTCCTTAACGCAAGTAATGAATTAGGTTCAATAAAGATGAGACAAATCTCGGCAGCCTCCGAGAAAACCGGGGCAAGTATCAAAACAGTCGCCGACAAACGGCAATCGGGTACACAGGCGCTTGCCACACTGGTCCTTAATGGCGCGCATTAATGCATTCAGCAAGATCGAGTTTACTCCCGCGTTCGTTTGACCTGATAATACTGGCCAAACGGGAACGAAATTTGAATGGCGAAATTGGACGCCGGGATCATTCTCTGTAAGATTGATGCTTTAGCGGGCAACTTGTCGGTCGGCCGCC
>JANPCW010000535.1:0-5131 GCA_031431155.1 Janthinobacterium sp.
CCGAAAGGCATGCTGCCGTTCTCGACCGACTGGTTCATTACGTGGCAGCCCAATATCCACTCCTCGCTGTTCATTAATATTCACAGGTTTCTGATCGATAATGCCGGTGCCACTGGCATCGAAGCCCTGATGAAGGCTTACAAGCTGTACCTCGAACAAATGCCGCCGCAGCCGGGCGAAGAGCCGTTGCTGTCGCTGACCCGCGCCTGGACCCTGGTGCGTTTTTTTAGTAGCAAGATGCTGAAAATGGCGCCGTGCGACAAATGCCACGGCAAGTTCGTCGTCAATTGCCTCGATCTGCATCAGGGCTATGTATGCGGCCTGTGCCACATGCCCTCGCGCGCCGGCAAGACCAAAAAATCCAAAGAAGCGGCTGCGCTGCCCATCGTTGCGTGAATTGGCGTGACGCGGCGCCGGGAAAGATCTGGCGCACACCTTCCATCCAGGCGGCGCTGATCCAGTCCATCGCTTTCGTCGCCGTGTTGTTGCTGGCGTACTTGCTGACCAAGGTCGGCGTGTCCGTTTCCGTCGGCGCCGCTGCGCTGTTGCAAGGCGCGCTCGCAGCCACCCTCACTTATCTGCGCCGCCTCGCCTCCTGGTGGTGCGCGATCCAGTTCTTGTTGCCGATCGCCTTGCTGGCGACCCTATCGCTACAGCTGCCGCCCGCACTATTCTTGGTCGCCTTCATTTTCCTGCTCGGCCTGTACTGGTCCACGTTCCGCACCCAGGTGCCGTTTTATCCATCCGGTCCCAAGGTGTGGGAAGCGGTCGCGGCACTGCTGCCTGCGCAGCGCCCGGTGCGCTTGATCGACATCGGTAGCGGCCTTGGCGGGCTGGTGCTGAACCTGGCGCGGGGCCGCCCCGATTGCGCCGTGACTGGGATCGAGCTGGCCCCGCTGCCGTGGGCGATTAGCTGCTTGCGTGCTTATCTGTCGGGCAGCCGTGCCCGTTTCGTGCGCGGCGACTACGAGAATCTGAACTTCCGCGACTACGACATGGTATTTGCCTATCTTTCGCCAGCCGCGATGGCGGCCCTATGGCGTAAGGCGCAAGCCGAAATGCGTAGCGGTGCCGTGCTGCTCAGTTATGAGTTTCTGATCGACGCCAGAGCGCCCGACCGAACCATCGCCGCAACAGTAGGCGGTCCCGCCCTCTATCTGTGGCAGTTTTGATGCTTATGAGCATTATTCGCTTGCCCGCTGAGCTTTCTCACGTTATTGTGGATCCAGGCGTAATTTAATTGATGCCGGGCAGTTTTCTGTATACATTCTGGCCCTTTGCGGTCGCGCCGTGCGCGCATTGTCATATTGAAAACTTGGAGCCTCGCAGCTCTTCCTCACCTTGGGAGTTACGCACTTGTTAGTCATTATTGGGTATGTGGTGGTATGCGCTTCCGTTTTCGGCGGCTTCGCCGCTGCTGGCGGACACCTGGCGTCGTTGCTCCAGCCGATCGAGCTGGTGATGATTTTCGGCGCGGCGATCGGCGCTTTTTTCGTCGGCAATGACGGCAAGTCGATCAAGGCCACCTTGAAGGCGCTGCCGACCCTGTTCAAGGGCTCGCGTTACAGCAAGCAGCTCTACATGGAGCTGATGTCCTTGCTGTTTGACGTGCTCAGCAAAGTGCGCAAGGAAGGCCTGATGTCGATCGAAGGCGATATCGACAATCCACTGGAGAGTCCGCTATTCAGCAAGTATCCGGGCGTGCTGCACGATCACCACATCGTCGAATTCATGACCGATTATTTGCGTCTGATGGTGTCAGGCAATATGGATGCGTTCCAGATTGAAAACCTGATGGACAATGAAATCGAAACCCACCACCACGAAGGCGCCGTTCCGGCCCATTGCATGGCCAAGCTGGGCGACGGCTTGCCCGCATTCGGTATCGTGGCCGCCGTCATGGGCGTGGTGCATACGATGGAATCGGTGGGTATTCCGCCAGCCGAACTGGGCATCCTGATTGCCAAGGCGCTGGTCGGCACCTTTCTCGGGATCTTGCTCGCCTACGGCTTCGTCGGCCCGCTCTCGACCCTGCTCGAGCAAAAGCTGGAAGAGTCGACCAAGATGTACCAGTGCGTTAAGGTGACCCTGATCGCCAGCCTGAACGGCTATGCGCCGGCGCTGGCCGTCGAGTTTGGCCGCAAGGTGCTGTTTTCCACCGAGCGTCCCACCTTCGGCGAGCTCGAAGAGCACATCAAGCGATCGAAGGCGAAATAATTGAAGACCCGATCTGTCAACGAGATGACGCAGCGCGTACGGAGCCGCCATGTCCGATGAAGGCTTGCGCCCGATTATCGTCAAGCGCATCAAGAAGACGGCCGCCGGCAACCATGGCGGGGCCTGGAAGATTGCGTATGCCGACTTCGTGACCGCCATGATGGCGTTCTTTCTGTTGATGTGGCTGCTCGGCTCGACCTCCAAGGGCGACCTGGCCGGCATCTCGGAGTACTTCAAGACGCCGCTCAAGGTGGCCATGTCGGGCGGCTCCGGCAGCGGCGACAGCTCGTCGGTTATCCAGGGCGGCGGCACCGATCTGTCGCGCAGCAGCGGCCAAGTCAAGAAAGGCGAGACGGTCCCGCAAAAGAAGAGCTACGACCTGAAAGCTGCGCGCGCCGTGCTCGAGCGCGAGGAAGGGATGCGCCTGAAGGCGCTCAAAGCGAAGATCGAAGCGACCATCGAAGCTAATCCGGCGCTTAAGAAATACAAGAACCAGCTGCTGCTCGATATCACCACCGAAGGCTTGCGGATCCAGATCGTCGATGAACAGAACCGGCCCATGTTTGCGCTGGCCAAGGCGGACCTGCAACCGTACACGCGCGAGATCCTGCATGCCATCGGGATCGTGCTCAACGATGTGCCCAATATGATCGGGCTGTCGGGACACACCGATTCGACGCCGTATTTCAGCGATGCCGGTTACAGCAACTGGGAACTGTCGGCCGACCGGGCCAATGCATCGCGCCGCGAACTGATCCTCGGCGGGATGGGCGAGGCCAAGATCCTGCGCGTGGTCGGGCTGGCGTCGGCCGCCCATCTGGACCGCAAGGACCCGTTCAACCCGGTCAACCGGCGCATCAGCATCATCGTCATGAACAAGAAGACCGAAGATGAGGTCAAGCGCGACGGGGCCGTGATGGAAGTGCCGAGCGAGGCGGCGTCGGCAGCGCCTGGCCCGGGTCCGGCGAAATGATTCGAACCGATTGTTACCTGTTGCATCAGTTTGGTTTATAAAAGGGGACCTCTTATGACCAGAAAACGAATACTTGGTTCGCATGTTAAACGGCTGCTGTCCGGTGTCTCGGATCACGGCAAGAAGCACTTGAGCGAGGTTGAAACCGACTTGCGCCAGACCGGGCTGCTGCTCGATGAAGCAATCGAAAAGCTGTCAGCTAGTTTCATGGCGATCCACGGCGCCGTCTGCGCGCAGCAGGAGACCATTGATCTGTTACTCACCGGCGGCACACCGAGCGCCGAGGACAGCGCGCGGCTCGGCAGCATGCAAGGCGAAATCGGGGGCCACGTGAATGCCGCCATCACCAGCATGCAATTCCAGGACATGACCAGCCAGTTGCTCGACCGTACCCTGAAACGGGTCACCGGCTTGCGCGAATTTCTCGGCACGCTCGGATCGCACGGCGCCGAGATCGTACCCGAAAGCGGGAGCGAGGAGATTGTCGATTTGCTAGGCAAAGTGAGCATGGCGCTCGCAATTCAGAGTCTTGAGCTGCGCAGCGTGCTGCGCAAAGCGGTCAGTCAGCAGCATTTGGAAAGCGGCAGTATCGAGTTGTTTTAGCGATTGTTTCAGCAGTGACGCAGATTGGGCGAGCCCGCCCGGAACTTGGAAGAATTTGGAATAGTGGGAGCAGAGATGGCTAAAACAATACTTGCAGTGGATGATTCGAGCTCGCTGCGCCAGATGGTGGCGTTTAGCCTGAAAGCGGCGGGCTACCTGGTTGTTGAAGCGGTGGACGGGCAGGATGGGCTGGAGAAAGCGAAGGGGCAGGTTGTCGACCTGGTACTGACCGACCAGAACATGCCGCGCATGGATGGCCTGGAGCTGATCAAGCTGCTGCGCACGTTGCCTTCCTATCAGAAGGTGCCGATCCTGATGCTCACCACCGAATCGTCCGACGAGATGAAGGCCAAGGGCCGCGCCGCCGGCGCCAATGGCTGGCTGGTCAAGCCGTTCGATCCGCAACGCTTGATCGAAGTGGTCAAGAAAGTCATTGGCTGATGACTGCACGGGGGGATAAGTCAATGAAGCAACGCGAACCGGACGGAGTCTCGCCATGACAATCGACATAAGCCAGTTCTACCAGGTGTTCTTCGATGAGGCCGAAGAACTGTTGGCTGAAAAAGAGCGGCTGTTGCTGGCCATCGATGTAGGCGCGCCTGACGCCGAGGACTTGAATGCTATTTTCCGCACCGCCCACTCGATCAAGGGCGGCGCGTCCACCTTCGGCCTGACCGACATGACCGACGTGACCCATGTCCTGGAGTCGCTGCTGGACCGTATCCGCAAAGGCGAAGTGGCGCTCACTTCCGCGCACGTGGACGCGTTCCTGGCGGCCAAGGATATCCTGAAGATGCAGCTGGACGGCCATCGCAGCGGGGCGCCCGTCGATCAGGAGGCCGTGGCCGACGTGCGCATGATGCTGCAGGCGCTCTCGAGCGAGGCAAACGATAGCCAGGTGCCGCTTGTCTCGCTCCCGGCGCCACCGGCGCAAGCGCTGTCAAACGCGGGCGCGCGCTGCTACCGCTTCGAATTACCGCGCCTGGACCAGCGCGCGCGCGATGCGCTGGTCGCCGAACTCGGGTTGCTCGGCCCGATCACGCTCACGGCACTGGCCGAGGAGCGCCATGCGCTGACCTTGACCACCGGCGAAAGCATGGATGAAATCGTCGAGATCTGCTCGTTCGTGCTTAATCCGGACGAGCTCACGATCACGCAAGTGCCGGCCATGGAGCAGGTTCAGGGTTGTGATCACGCGCGCGATGCAGAGCACCCGGAAAGCGAGCAGGCCGGCGCGCGTGCCGCCCGCGAGAATGCCCAGGGTTATGGTTTCTTCGACCCGGTCGAGCCAACCATCGTCGCAAGCGGGGAACAGCAAGCGCAACAGCGCGACGCGGC
>JANPCW010000536.1:0-3598 GCA_031431155.1 Janthinobacterium sp.
GGTGGAACAAAGACCCGGCTCACCAACGCGGCCGGTGGCGCCAATGTGTTCGACAAACCGGTTGACAATATCGGTGACAAGACGTTCGGCGGTGCCACTGGCTATGAGGCGTATGCAAATCTGCACGTGTATGACGTGGCCATTCCGGGCTGCTCAAACGGGCGGGTGTTCGTCGGTCAGCGCAAGGAACCGTTTTTCATTGCAGTGGGCAAGATATTTGATCTATTTAACCTAAACCCTCTGGGCGCCGAGGTGAACGGCAACAAGAATGACCTCGAAGGCAAGAATATCAGTACCATCGCGATGGAAATCCCGATCTCCTGTCTGGTTGCGGGCAGCGACCCGGTGATCGGCGCGTATACCACGGCCAGCGTTCGGCAGGGCCGGCTGGTGAACGGGGCGCCTGCGTCGGGCTTGAACAATGTCACCAAAGAAGGCGGGGCCTGGACCCAAGTATCACGCGTCGGTATGCCGCTAGTTAATGAAGTCGTTATCGGCATGGACGACAAGGACCGCTTCAACGCGTCCAAGCCGAAGGATGACGGGCAATTTCTCGACTACGTGACCAATCCCACCTTGCCGGCCCTGGTCGAGACCCTGTTCCCGGCGGCCAAGGCACCGACCAACTTCCCGCGCACGGATCTGGTCACCGTCTTTCTCAAGGGCATATCCGGCCTGAATCAACCGGCCACCGTGGTGCCGTCTGACATGCTGCGCCTGAATACGGCGATTGCACCTACCGCGGCAGCGGCGCAAAATCCGCTCGGCGTGGCCGCTGGCGACAATGCCGGCTTCCCCAACGGGCGCCGGCCGGCCGACGATGTCGTCGACCTGTCGCTGCGGGTGGCGATGGGAGCGTTGTGCGGGCTGACGGGGGCCAACGATACGCTGAAAGTCGGATGCAAGCCGAGCGATGCGCCGGCTGGCGCGCTGCTGTTGACCGATGGCGTACGCAAGGACGCCAGCGCGTTCCGGCCGGCCTTCCCTTACTTCAATACACCGTTGCCTGGCAACAATTGAGGAGACCTCCATGACGACGAAACTACACCTCATCGGGGCGGCGCCCCTCCTGCTCGCGCTGACGCTGTCCGGTTGCGGCAGTGACGATCACGACGATGCCAACAACCCGCCGGTCGCGGCCGACGCCTTCATCACGGCCGTGCAGGCGACCGTGGCGAATTCGCCCGACGATGCAGAACCGGTGTCGATCGACGCGATCGCTGCCACAGCGCCCGAGGACAGCGAGCCGATCGGTCTTTGATCGAACCAAGCCTGCATCAGCTAAAAAGCCGCCTCGTTTGATCGAGGCGGCTTTATTTTTTCTTTCGCGCTTCGAGCCCGCTTGGAGCGCGCTGTCAGCGGATTGCCCACATTAGCCGGAGGCTAAACTCAGTTCCCCGGCTTCAAAACAACCTTGGTCCATCCCTCCTTGCGCGCGTCGAAATTCTTATAGCCCTCCGCTGCCCGCTCCAACGGCAATTCATGCGAGATCAGAAAGGATGGAGCCGCCTTTCCAGCTTCGATTAAATTGCACAGCCTGCGGTTGTACGCTTTGACATTGGCCTGACCGGTGCCCACTCGCAAGCCCTTGGTCCAGAACTGGCCGAAGTCGAATGCAATCTGCCCTTGTTTGGCGAGCTTGTCTTCGGCCCCCGGATCTTTCGCCACAAACACCCCGACCACCCCGATCCCGCCGGTGGCGCGCACGGTCCGCACCAAATTATTCATGGTCAGATTTGGCACCTCATGGCGTTTGTGGTCGCAGCATTGATAGCCGACGCATTCACAACCACGGTCCGCGCCTTGTCCGCCCGTTAATGCCAGCACTTGGTCGACGCAGGAGCCGTCGGAATTATCGATGGGGATAGCGCCGATTTTTTCGGCCAGCGCCAAGCGGTCCGGCTGCTGATCCACCACCATCACCTAGGCCGCGCCCTTGATGATGGCCGAGTAGGCCGCCATCAGCCCGACCGGACCGGCGCCATAAATGACGACCGATTCGCCTGGCTGCACGCCGGCCAACTCGGTCGCGTGATACCCGGTAGGAAATACATCGGATAACATCACGTAGTCGTTTTCTTTTTCCTCAGAGCCTGGTGGCAATACCAGACAATTGAAATCGGCGTACGGCACGCGCAACAGCTCTGCCTGCCCGCCGCTATACGGGCCCATTCCTGCAAAACCATAGGCGGCACCGGCAGTTCCGGGATTGGCGGTGAGACAGAATCCGGTCAAGCCGCGTTCGCAGTTTGCGCAATAACCGCACCCAATATTGAACGGCATGCAAACCCGGTCACCCAGTTTGATACGTTCCACCGCACTCCCGATTTCAATGACCACGCCAAGGTTTTCATGCCCGAAAATCTTGCCCGGCTCGAAATCCGTCCTGCCCTCATACATGTGAAGATCCGAGCCGCAAATATTGCTGGTGGTGATTTTCCCCAACACATCGGTGGCCTTCTCGATCCTGGCATCGGGAACTTGCTTGACCGCGACGTCGCGCGGTCCATTGTAGATGACTGCTTTCATATCGTTTTCCTTTCCAACTGAGGGTGGACCGCTAGACCACTGTCGGCGCCGACCCTCTTGTATCATGCCGCGGACAGGTCGCAGCAATTGCCTTAGGCCGTTTGCATCATCAACTCTGCCTTGCGCTGTGCCACGGCCTCGCCGAGCGCGAGCAGGTCGAGCTTGGCCTTGCGCGCTTTCGGGAACATCTCGTTCTCTTCTTCCTTTACGTGATGGTCAATCTGCTCGCCCAGTACTTTGACCTTCGAGTCAAACAGCTCATCGCCCGCTTCCATCGCAAGAATTTGCGCGATCAATTCCTTGGCACAGGCGTGTTCGACTGAGGCTTCGTCGACCAGCTGTTTTTCCTCCTTGCCGGCGGCTTCAACTGCCGGGTAAAAAATTTCCTCCTCCGCGGTTGCGTGCGCCGTCAACATGAGGCAAATCTCGTCAGCAAGCTTTTTCTTTGCTGCCAGAGCCCGCGCACCCAACTTTTCATACTCCTGAAATTTACTTTTGACTTCTGCGTGGTCTTGGGTCAGCAATGAGGTGACATCCAATGATTTTGATTGGGTAGGCTTCTTATTCATGGAAAACTCCTTTGTGGGGGGTGTTATCGATTAACGGCAGTTTGTCTGTAGGCGGGGGGAACACTCGACACGAGCGCCTCTTTCCATCCTGCACTTAAAATGAAAAGAGGCGCTCGGTCAATCACGGCCGAGGCGTACCGTTGTTACTGGTTTGAACGGCCCGCTCGCCCGGCGCGATCGACTTTGTCCCATGCCGCGCGCGATGCCATCTTCGCTTGCTCCCAGCTCAGGCGCGAGGTTCCCTTCACGCGATTCCACTCGTTACTCAGATCGCGATCGGCCTCGTCGAAGCTGCCCTGATAACGTTCGCGGCTGTTGTAACCGAGCGCATATGCGGGATCGTAATCGTCATAATCGAAACCGCTCGCGTAATACGGCTCGTTCCGATACGCGCCGCGCCAGTGAGCCGACTCCTCGGCAGGATTGACCAGCCCGCCGGCCCCCTTGCCCACCAGCCCGCCAGCGACGGCGCCCACTGCCGCGCCCGCCGCCATGCCGAT
>JANPCW010000537.1:0-1833 GCA_031431155.1 Janthinobacterium sp.
CGTTGGGAATTTGGTTGATCATCTTGCCATGGGTGCTCGGATTTGAAACCTCAAGGGATGTCACCACGAACACCGTCGCCGTCGGTGTGTTGGTGGCAGCCCTGGCACTTTGGGCGATGGTGCAACACAAGGACTTCGAAAAATGGCAGCATGACCGGCACGCTGCGCCTTAGTCGGAATGACGCATCAGGTTGAAGCACAGGGCCGCACTGGTAAAAAGCAAGCTGAATAATTCCAGTAGCGTCGATTAACGTCTCGTGCAGGACCCCGCCCATGGAATTAGGCGGGGTTCTTATTCCCTGGCATTCGACTCCGATGAAACTCATCACCTGGAATATCCAATGGGGGCGCGGGGCCGATGGCGAGGTCGATTTGGACCGGATCGTCGCGCATGCGCGTCGTTTGGCGGATTTTGACGTGTTGTGTCTTCAGGAAGTCTCGTCCGGCTACGTCGAACTGTCGGGCAGCGACGGCAGCGACCAGTTCCGGGGATTGGCCGACCGTCTTCCAGGTTATGCAGCGACCGCAGGCGTGGCCACGGACACGCCCCATCCCGGCGGCGGCCGTCGTCACTTCGGCAACATGATTTTTTCACGCTTTCCCGTGCTTCAGGTGTTCCGCCATTTGTTGCCGTGGCCGGCCGACCCCGCCGTTACCAGCATGCAAAGGATCGCACTGGAGCTCACTGTTGAGACTTCGTTTGGCGTGATACGCATCACCACCACCCACCTCGAGTATTATTCCAGCCGACAGCGCGCAGCCCAGATCGAACGTCTTCGCGAAGTGCATCGGGAAGCGGTGTCCCAAGCCGTGAGCTACCGGCCAGGTGACATTTCGAAAGGGCCGTTTGCGTTTGTGCCGCGTGCCTCGGCATCGATCCTGACCGGCGACTTCAATTGCCTGCCGGAGTCTTTCGAACGCAAGCGGCTGCTAGAGGCGATCGATGATGTCACGCCACGTTACCGGGACGCATGGGAAATCGCCCATCCCGGCGCGCCACATGCCCCGACGGTAGGCCTGTACGATAAGGCTCAATGGCCAGGCCCGCCGTTCACCTTCGACTTCGTCTTCGTGAGCGAGGACATGGTGCCCCGGGTAAAGGAAATGCGAGCGGACTCCACCAGTGACGCCTCCGACCACCAGCCGATCCTGCTGGTCCTTGGCTGAGGGTACTTGGCGGGTGCTTGGCTGGGTCTGGCGCACTCTACAAGGCTTTGCTGCAAACCTTGAAATCCGCATCGTCCTGGTAGCTCTGGACTTGGAAGCCGAGGCTTTTCATCAATTTCAGCATGCCGGTATTTTTCGTCAAGACCAGCCCGGCGATTTCGGCCAAGCCCTTGTGGCGCGCCACATCCATGATCGACAGCATCAAACGCGAGCCGATCCCTTGGCCGCTTAAGGCATCATCGACCACCAGCGAGAATTCGCAGCTGCTAAGGTCCGGGTTGGTAATGTAGCGCGAGACGCCGATGATGCGTTCGGTTTCGGTAAATTCGCCGTCCTCGGTCGGCGTGCGCTGCTTGCATACCGCAACCAGTGCCATTTCCCGGTCGTAGTCGATCAGGGTGTAGCGCGCGAGCATCGGTGCCGAGTGCTCGCGGGTGGACGAGACAAAGCGGTAGTAGCGCGATTTGTCCGACAGCCCGCGCATGAAATCTTGCAGCATGTCGGCGTCGTCGGGCTCGATCGGGCGTAGCGTGTATTGCCCGCCGCCGCGCATCGGCCAATCTTGGGTGTAGTTCGAGGGATAGGGCAGGATCGCCAGATGGTCGTAGCTGTGTACGGATGGGGGCGCATGGTCGACGACGATGCGGGCGTCCACCACCAGTGCAC
>JANPCW010000538.1:0-5613 GCA_031431155.1 Janthinobacterium sp.
TGACAGCGTCAGAAAGCCATGCGCGATGGTGCTGCCAAACGGCGATTCTCGCTTGCAGCGTGCCACGTCAACGTGTATCCATTGATAGTCGCCGGTGGCGTCGGCAAACAGATCGATCCGTTGCTGTGTGATCTCGACCCAATCCGAGAGGGCAACTTCTTCCCCTAGCAGGGTCTTCAGTTCGGTGAGGTCGGCAATCTCACGCATGGACCGAGCCCGTTTGCAGCACTTGCTTGGCGTGGAAATGCTCGAGATACCAATTGCTTTTATTGCTTACGAGCATGTAACTCTCCCGTCAGGCGGTTTGTTTGAAGCCGGGCTGCGCGATGAACCGTGCCAGGTGGTGATCGGTGTCGCCAAAGGTCAATCCGATCATGGTCAGGCGCTTGAAGTGGTGCGCGGCCGGCAGTTCATTGGTCACTCCCATGCCGCCATGCAGCTGCACTGCCTGCTGTCCGACAAATTTCAAGGCCTGTCCCACCTTTGCCTTGGCCGCCGACACCGTGCGGCGCCGTTCTTCGACATCGGATGAGCCCAACTTGACGGCGGCCAGGGTTGCCATCGAACGCGCCTGCTCCAACTGGATGTACATGTCGGCCATGCGGTGCTGCAGAGCCTGGAATTTACCGATCGGGGCGCCAAACTGGGAACGCGTCTTCAGGTACTCAAGCGTGGCGGCAAATATGGCGTCCATCGCACCCACGGCTTCCGCGCACAACAGGGCGGCGCCGTAATCGGCTGCCGCGTCGAGCACGTCCCAACCGCCGTCCACGCTGCCCAGCAAGGCGCTGGCTGGCACAACGGCGTTCGCGAAGGTGATATTGGCGGCGCGCTGGCCGTCGATGGTGCGGTAGTCGACGATCGTTACCCCTTCGGTGCCGGCCGGTACCACGAACAGGGTGATGCCGGTGCAGTCGCGCTGCTCGCCGCTGCTGCGCGCCGAGACGATCAGGGCGCCGGCCTGCGCGCCATGGATCACGACGGTTTTCGCGCCATTGAGCACGAACCCGTCCGCACTGGCGTTGGCCGTGGTGGCGATATCGAACAGGTCGTAACGTGCTTGCCGCTCGCCCAATGCGCAGGCCAGTTTCAAATCGCCCACAGCGACCTGTTCCAGCAGTGATTCGTGTCCGCCGCCGAGCTTGAGAAATTGCACCCCCAGCACCGTCGCAAAGTACGGCTCCACCACTAGCGCGCGTCCCAGCTCTTGCATCACGACCAGCATATCGATGGCGCTGCCGCTAAAGCCGCCCTGCGCCTCCGGCACCGGCAACGCGGTCATGCCCAGTTCCGTCAGCGTGGCCCAAGCCGCATCCGACACCCCGCTTGCCGAATGCACGATCTGGTCGCGCACGGAAAAGCCGTAGTCCTTGCCGGCCCAGCGCCGCAGCGCATCGGCGAACTGTTGCTGCTCTTGATTCAAAGTGAAATCCATGCCAGTCCCTTCACAGACCCAGAATCATCTGGGAAATGATGTTTTTTTGAATCTCGTTCGAGCCACCGTAGATCGAGGTCTTGCGAAAATTGAAGTAGTACGCCGCCAGCGGCGCGGCCGCGTCGTCGCCTGCCACGCTATGCGCCTGCCCGTCCTCCAGATAGGCGGGGTCGAACGGCAAAGCGTTCGGTCCAATTGCTTCGACCATCAATTCGGTGAGCATTTGCTGGATTTCGGTACCCCTGACCTTGAGCATCGATGCTTCCGGTCCCGGCCCGCGCGCAGCCTGGGACAGGACCCGCAGCACGGTCATTTCGAGCGCCATTAAATCGATTTCAAGCATGGCCACCTTGGCCGCAAACAGTGGATCTTCCAGCAGCGGCTGGCCATTCTTGCGCTGCTCGCTCGCGAGTTTTTTCAGGAACAGCAGTTCGCGCTTGGACCGGCCGACCGCGGCGATCCCGGTGCGTTCGTGCCCAAGCAGGTATTTGGCGTAGGTCCAGCCCTTGTTTTCCTGACCGACCAGGTTTTGCAGGGGAACCTTGACGTTGTCGAAGAACACTTCGTTGACCTCGTGCTCTTCGTCGAGCATGATAATCGGGCGCACGGTGATGCCGCGGGTGTGCATGTCGATCAGCAGAAAGGAGATGCCTTCCTGCTTGCGCACGCTGCTGTCGGTGCGCACCAGGCAAAAGATCATGTCGGCATGCTGGGCCAGCGTGGTCCAGGTTTTCTGGCCGTTGACGACGTAGTGATCGCCATCGGGGCTGCGTACCAGCTCGGCCGTGGTTTTCACTGCTGCCAGATCGGACCCGGCGCCGGGTTCGGAGTAACCCTGGCACCACCAGTCGTCGCAATTGAGAATGCGCGGCAAGTAGTGGGATTTCTGCGCGTCGTTGCCGAAGGCCATGATGACCGGCGCCACCATCGCAACGCCGAACGGCAGGATGGGCGGCGTTCCGGCCCGCGCGCACTCTTCTTCCCAGATGTGGGTTTGCACCGGATTCCAGCCAGTGCCGCCATATTCAATCGGCCAGCCGGGAGCGACCCAGCCCTGCGCGGCCACAATTTTGTGCCAGCGCACGATGTCGCCCTTCGACAGGTGCAAATGATTGCGCACCTTTTGCTGCAGATCCGGCGGCAGGTTCGCATCCAGGAAGGTGCGCACCACGTCGCGAAACGCCAGGTCGTCGGCCGTATAGTTCAAATCCATGCTGTCTCCTTATTATCGGCGTCAAAAAAAGCACGACCGTTCACAAGAATTGTACCTTAAAAATTCGGCACTATTGCAGCGATTCTTTGAGTGCAGCAGGAATATTGATGGTGGCGACGGCGATCCCTTCCTCGGCCAGCGCGATGCGCTCATCGCGGGTAGCGATACCGCGAATACCGCGCTCGGGAATCTCGTCGTAGTGCATGCGGCGCGCCTGTTCGGCAAAGTCCGTGCCCACGTCCACGGTGCGGGCGATCACTTGGCGGGCTTGGGCCAGCCATTCCGCCTGCGCCCGGCTCGGGCCACTGTTCGGCCCACCTCCAGCCGGCTGCATGCCGCCCAGGTTCAAACGGGGGGCCGACAGCAGTTTGCGCAGTTGCAAGCTGGCGCAGATCGGGCAGGCGATCTGTTGCGCCTCCAATTGCGTGGCGAACTCTAGTTCGGAGCCGAACCAGCCTTCGAAGCGATGTTCGTTCTCACAGCACAGGTCGTAGACTTTCATTGCAAAGGTCGCTCCAAGCCGCGCCGAAGGCAGAAGCAATGCATTCGGCGCACCCGGTGTCGCGTTCTAGTTCGCTGCGTTTTTGGCGCGCGGGACATACGCAAACGGCAACACGCGCGCCGCCAGGCGCCCGTCGCTCTTCAACAGCGCCACTTCATCACTGAGAATGTGAACGGCTTCGTTCAACAAGACATCCTTGGCGTTCTTGGCCGCTTTCTCAGCCGCCAGCTCGGCCGTCAGATTGCGTTCATCGGCCAGTAAACCGTCGTCGGTGCGCGCCGCACCTTTCACGGCGAACGATCTTGGCAAAGGCTTGACGGGCGTCGGGACCTTGCTGCGCGCTTCCTTGCCTTCGATCACGAGGATCGGATCGTCCGCCGTGGCAATGGCCGCGCTCGCCAGACGCTGCTCACGCACCTTGGCGCGCGCCTCCTGGGTATCGCGCTCCTTGCGGCGCACCGTTTCGTTGAGCGAAATCAGGTTGTCCTTGCGCAGCTTGCGAATTTCGGCCAGGTCTTCCTGCAGATACTGGAAATCCTTGTCCTTGGCCACCCGCGTGTCGTGCCGGCGTTGCAGCATGGGCACGATCTCCTTCAATTCGCCGGCCGGCACGAACACGGCAGGCTTGATTGAGGTCCATGGCAGCGCATTGTCGTAGCTCGACTCGCCGAAGCTTTCGGCGTCGGCCATGACCGGCAGTTTGATGTCGGGCGTGACGCCGCGCAGCTGGGTGGTGCCGCCGTTAATGCGGAAGAACTGCGCCACCGTCATCTTCAGGTCGCCATAGTTCGCCTTCTCGCCTTGCGCGAAGCGGTCCAGGTTCACCAGCGTCTGCACCGTGCCCTTGCCGAAGCTCGGTTCGCCGATGATCAGGCCGCGGCCGTAATCCTGGATCGCGGCGGCAAAGATCTCCGACGCCGACGCCGAGCCGCGGTTGATCAGCACACCTACCGGGCCATCCCAGGCCAAGCCAGGGTTGGTGTCGTTCTCGATATCGACCTTGCCCTCGGCGTTGCGCTGCTGCACCACCGGCCCCTTGTCGATAAACAGGCCGGTCAGCTCGACTGCCTCGTTGAGCGACCCGCCGCCATTGTTGCGCAGATCGATCAGCACGTTGTCGACCTTGTCTTTCTTGAGTTCGCCGAGCAGGCGCGCGACGTCGCGCGTGGCACTCTTGAATTCCTTGTCGCCCTTGCGGCGCGCTTCGAAATCCTGGTAAAAGGTCGGCAGTGCGATCACGCCCACGCGCCGCTTGACGCCGCCGTCGCGCACTTCGATGATCGATTTCTTGGCCGCCTGCTCTTCCATGCTGATTTTCTTGCGCACCAGCGAGATCAGGCTGTGCTTGCCGTCGGTACCTGCATCGGCCGGCAACACGTCGAGCCGCACCACGGAATCCTTGGCGCCGCGGATCTGGGTGACCACATCGTCAATCCGCCAGCCCAGCACTTCGGTCAGCGGCCCGCTCTCGCCCTGCCCGACGCCGACGATCCGGTCGCCCACCTTGAGCTTGCCCGACAAGCCGGCCGGGCTGCCCGGGACGATCTCGCGGATCACCGTGTATTCATCGCGCGTTTGCAAGACCGCGCCAATGCCTTCGAGCGACAGACGCATCGCGATGTCGAAATTCTCGGCCGCGCGTGGCCCCAGGTAGTTGGTGTGCGGCTCGATCGAGGTCGCATACGCGTTCATGAACATCTGGAACACGTCTTCATTGTTGAGTTTGCGAAACCGCGCCAGATAGCTGTCGTAGCGCTTGTCGAGGGTTTCGCGGATCGATTTTTCATCCTTGCCGGCCAGCTTCAAGCGCAGCCAGTCATTCTTGACGCGTTTGCGCCACAGATCGCGCATCTCGTCTTCCGACTTGGGCCAGGTGGCCTTTTCACGGTCGGACTGGTAATTTTCGTCCAGGCTGAAGTCGATTTTCTGCTTGAGCAGCTCGCGCGCGTAAACCATGCGCTCGCCAAAACGTTGCTGATACATGGCGAAAATGGCGAACGGCGCCCCCAGGTTTTCGTTGGCGATGGCATCGTCGAGCCGGCTGCGCAGATTGTCGAACTGGTCGATATCGGCTTGGACAAAGAACAGTTTCTCGGCATCGAGCGCCTTGAAGTAGCTGTCGAAGATTTTTTCCGACATCGCATCGTCAAGCGGCGTGACCTTGTAGTGATAGCGCGACAGTACGCGCGCGGCCCACATTGCTGCCTGGGTTTGCTGTGGAATCGGTTTAAGCTGGGTCGCCGCCACTTTTTCCGGCAGCGTGGCGCCCACGTGGACCGACAGCGACAGCGCCAGGACGATCAATACCAGTTGTTTTTTCATCGCTTACTCCGAGGCTAAGATAAGTAGTATCCGGTAGGGCGGAAAAGGCTCGGCGCCCCCGCTAGCGCCTTCCGCCGCAAAGGCCGCCGCAAAGGCCACCGCAAAGGTCAGGCGGATTACGCTGCGCTCATCCGCCCTACG
>JANPCW010000539.1:0-2835 GCA_031431155.1 Janthinobacterium sp.
CGCCTACAATGCCGGCCCGGCCGCGGTAGTGCGCAGCCGGCGCGCGGTGCCACCTTACTCCGAGACGCGGCGCTACGTGCCGCGCGTGCTGGAATTCTACCGGCGCGATGGCGGGCCATGAACGGCTCCCGTTGGGCATGGTCGCGCCTCGCTCACTTTTTTCCGGTCGTCGCTACCGCTCCAATGGCAGCGAAATGCGCGGTCGATCAGCACCAAAGTTGGGTCCTTCAGTTGAGCAATAGTTAACCTTTCTGCGTTTGATAATTCGCAAAGGCTCAGCTCGCCTCCTCCCTCATCATCGTGCTGGTAAACGGTTCACCAATCTGCGGCCCTTACATTTCCAGACATTATTGCAGTCGCTGCAGCGCCACTGACCATGGTCGCCGCAATTGGCAGCGCGTAAGCAGATTCCAACTCATTTCATGGAAAAATCATGCGCGAACCACCGGAAGGCGGCTGGCAGTCAGCACTCGGATTCGATACATCGACGTTAAGACAAAAAATAGCGCGCATGACGAATGTGCTTGCGCAGGCGGGTTTGGCGGCGCTGGCGCTGGCATCTCCATCGCATGCGGCGATTACCTGCGAGCGGCAGATCAGCGCCAATGTGGTCGCCTTCGATAAGCCCTTGATGTACAACCGGCTGGGCGCCGGCAACGTCAATGGGATGATGTTTGCGCTCAAGCGCGACGTGATCAACAGCCAGAGCCGGATGACGTTGACGGCCGGCGGCATTGCAACGCCAGGGCAGCTCGATCTGCGGCCCGACAAGCGGCACCGTCCGCTAGTGCTGCGGGTGCGCAAGGGTGACTGCCTGACGGTCAACCTGCAAAACCTGCTCACACCGCTGGCCAATCCGTTCAACGTGCCGTTGACCGAACCTTCCGGGCAGCGCCATACCGTCCCGATCGACGAGCAGGTCAAGGGCCGCTTCGTCGGCTTCCATGCGTCCGGCGTACAGCTGGTGGGTAGCATCGCCGATGACGGCAGCAACACAGGCAACAATGTGAGCAGTCTGGTGCCGCAGGGCGGCAGCAAGAGCTACACCGTGTATGCCGAGAAGGAGGGTGTGTTCAACGTCACCAGCGGTGGCGCGGTACTGGGCTCCGATGGCAACCAGGGCAATTCCTCGAACGGCTTGTTCGGCCAGCTGATCGTCGAGCCTACCGGTGCAAAAATTTATCGCGGCCAGGTGTTCGAGGAAGAGATGCGGCTTGCGGCCGATGTCAACAATAACGGCTTGCTGAGCCCGACCGAGCTCACCGCGACCGGGCAGCCCCGTATCCGCTACGAAGCAGTCTATCCCAACACCACACCGTGGACCACCGAAGGCAAGGCCGGTTTGCCGATCCTGAACATGATGAAGTGCGCCACGGCGGCAGCTTGCGAGATCGTGCACTCGGAAATTAACGGCGTGATCGCCGGTCCCAACGCCAACGGCTCGTTCCCGGCGAGCACCTATCCGCTGGAGTCCGTGGGCAAGCGCAACCCGACGGTGCCGAACCGCCTGGAGCCGTTCCGCGATTTCGCCTCGGTGTTTCATGACGAAACGGCCAACGGCCAGGCGTTCCCCGGCTTCTATAACGACGACCCGGTGTTCCGCTACGTGCTGGCCGGCGTCAAGGATGCGTTCATGATCAACTACGGTTCGGGTGGCATCGGTTCCGAGATCATCGCCAACCGGCTCGGCGTCGGCCCCACCAGCGATTGCGCGGACTGCGCGTACGAGGAATTTTTCCTGACCTCGCTGGCCCTGAATGACCCAGCGCTGACGGTGGACATCCCGGCCAACGTGGGCCTGGAAAATCTGTTGCCCGGTCAGGTTCCGCAAGCCGGCACCCAAGGACCGAAGGCCAATTATGTGATTGGCGCGGAAGACGCTGCCAACGTACACCATAGCTACATCGGCGACTTCGTGAAGTTCCGCAACACCCATATCGGCAAGGAACAGCACGTATTTCACCTGCATAATCACCAGTGGCTGTACAACGCGAACGACGACAATTCGAATTACCTCGATGCACAAGGCATCGGGCCGGGCGCCGGTTACACCTATGAGATCAATTTTGGCGGGTCGGGCAACCGCAACAAGTCGGCCGGCGACGCGATTTTCCACTGCCACTTCTATCCGCACTTCGCCCAAGGCATGTGGTATCACTGGCGTAACAACGACACCTTCTCGGCCGGCACCAAACTGGCGGCGTCGGGAGCCGGCTACCATACGACGCAATGGGCGCTGAACAACACCACGCCGGCTGCCGGCGCACGCGCCTATCCCGATGGCGAGATCGTCGCCGGCACGCCGATTCCCGCCGTGGTGCCGTTGCCGGGCAAAGCGCTGCCCGTGATGCCGGGCGCCGTACAGGTGGTGCAAAATCCGCTCAACTCGACGTTTAACGGCAAGCCTCTGGGCTCGCTCGCCAAGGTGATCGACCGCACCAAAAATCCCGGCTATCCGTTCTGGATCGCCGGCATCGAAGATACCATCGGCCATCGCCCGCCGACGCCGCCGCTGGACATGCTGACCCAAGCCAAGGCGCAGGCCCTGAAGGCGTCGGGCAACACCTTGTGGTCCCAGCTCCAGCCCAGCCAAGCGGCCGGGTTTGACGGCGGACTGCCGCGCCATAGCATGAAGGGTCTCGCTGCCGGCGCAACAACCCTCACCGTGACGAACCGGCTCGACTTCTCCAAGGAATTCATAAAAGCGGTACCGGTGTACTACCCCGAGGAAGGCACTGATCTTGAACAATTGGCGATGGCGTTCCACGCGGTTCGCAACCATCCCAGTTCCAAGCTCGACTTCGCGGGCGTTGCCACGGCTGCATCGTTCGTGAC
>JANPCW010000540.1:0-2364 GCA_031431155.1 Janthinobacterium sp.
AAAGCTTTGGTCGATCTTGAGTTCATCAAAAGGAATGTCGCGCAACTGGGTCAGCGAAGAATGGCCAGTGCCAAAATCGTCGATCGAGAGGTGGAAACGCTTGAGCCGCAAGCGGGTCAGGATTTCGAGCGGCGCGCGCTGGTCCAGCATCAGACGGCTTTCGGTCAATTCCAGCACGATATTATGCGGCGCCACACCGGCCGCAGCGGCTGCGCCGGCGACGAAATCAGCAAAAGCGACCGAGGAGAGATTGTCCATCGATACGTTTATCGCCACCCGAAGGTGCAGCCCAGCTTGCTGCCAAAGCTTGGATTGGGCCATCGCGCCGGTCAGCACCACGCGCGTCACGTCGTCAATCAAGCCTTGCTCTTCAGCCAGAGCAATGAACTGGTCGGGCAATACCAGGCCATCGGCAGGATGGCGCCAGCGCACCAGCGTCTCGACGCCGACAATTTCCCCGGTGGACACTGCAACCTTGGGCTGGTAGTAATTGATCAATTCACCGTTGGCGATGGCTGCAAGCAATTCGTTGGCGCCGTAACCCTTCTTGGCGGCGACATGCGCGCCTTGCGCCGGCCTCCACTTGTCCACAACCATGGACAGCCCAGCTAATGAAACAGGCTTGTTCAAGTGACCGAGCACCGTAATCTGGTGCGCCTGAACCAGTTTCTCCGCCATTTGCAGCACGCGCTCGTCTTCACCGCTAACCAGAACAAGGCTGCCGGTGAAGTTGCGCTCGCCCAGCTTGCGCACGAATTCGATGCCATCCATCTGCGGCATGTTCAAGTCAAGCAGGATCAGATCCACCGGGTTGCCAGGGGCATCGATCCAGGCCAGCGCTGCCGGCCCGTTGTCGCAAGCGGTCACCGAGGTGAATCCCAGTCCGGCCAGCATACGGGCGAGGAGTTTGAGCATGAAGGACTCGTCGTCGAGCACCAGAATTCTGATTGCTGACGTGCTCATCCTTCTTTTCCTTCATTGATAGTGCTAGCGTTGTACGCGCCCGGCTGGAGCGAATTGAGAAAAGTGGTCACCGCGTTCAGTTCTTGCTCGAAGCGGGGCAATAGCGCCTCCAGCGCTTCGGTACTGCCCGCCTTGCCGGCAGTCTCTATTTCAGCGCACAGTTCGCCAAGTGCCAGCGCGCCCACGGTGCGCGCCGACGATTTGAGCTTGTGTGCCTGTTCGCTTGCCTGCACGGCCTGACGATCGGCACAGGCAGTTTTCAATTCCATGCCTATCTTTACTGCACTGTTCTGAAAGTCATCGAGGAACTCAAGAATCACTGCCGGGTCGGCACCTATCAGACGCTCGAGCACGCTCACGTCCACCGCCCGCGCATCGGCGGCTTGGCGGGCTGCTTCGGCCGGTGAATGCAGGCCGGCTACAGCGCCCGGCAGCCATTTTTTCAGCGTCGCCTCCAGATCCGCCAGTTGCAACGGCTTTCTCAGATAATCGTCCATGCCGGCCGCAAGGCATCGATCGGCTTCGCCTTTCAGTGCGTTGGCGGTCAGGGCCAAGATCGGGATGCGGCGCAGCCCCCGCTCTTCGGCACGAATTCTGCCAGCCAACTCATACCCATCCATCTCTGGCATATGCAAGTCGCTCAGCAGCAGCGCGTAGTTGCCGCTCTGCCAGCGTTTCAGCGCCCTGCTGCCATTTCCGGCAACATCGGCGGCAAAACCGAGCAGCGCAAGCTGACGCAGGATGACCTTTTGGTTGGTCTCATTATCTTCGGCAACCAATATCAGCCTGCCGTTGCGCAGTGCATCAGCGCGCGAGGGCGGTTTGAATGCCGCCCCGTGCTTGCCGGACGGTGGCGCCGGTTCGCCCTCAAGTGCACGTCCTGCGGCAACGGCAACTGCGTTCAACAGCCGGTGACGCGTCAGGACGTTGCCATCAACCAATACCAAATCGGCATATTTCGCATGCGGCTCCCTACGCGCTCCACGCCCGATGACAACGAAGCAAATTTCCTGCTCTGGCAGGCTGCGGGCGATGGCGCGCAGTTGATCGAGCGGGGACGCGATATCGGGCGCATCGAGGATCCAGATCCATGGTCCCGGCGGTAGTTCGAGCATTTGGGTGCGCGCCCCCGCCAGATCCGCCGCCCGTTCGACGCGCGCCCCGTCGTGGGTCAGATACGCAGCAATATTCTCGGCCAGACCGTCCTGCCCCCCTATCGCCAGGCAGCGGAGCCCGGCCACATCCGATGCCGGCTTGGCAACACTGACCGTGTTTTGCAGCGGCGCGAACCGCAGGCGCACGGTGAACGTCGAGCCTTGCCCTGGCGTGCTTTGCACTATGAAATTTCCGTCCATTAGGTCGACCAAATGACGCGAGATGACCAGCCCCAGCCCGGTGCCG
>JANPCW010000541.1:0-1939 GCA_031431155.1 Janthinobacterium sp.
CCTGGCCGAGGTGGTGCGGCCCGGGGTCACGCGGTCGTTGTGCTGGGCCTCCTTGACCTCGATCTGGCACAGGGTATTGAGCCTGGCGGCGAACTCGGCGGTGAATTTTTCCGGCATGTGCTGCACGATCACGATGCCGGGCGAGACCCGGGGCAGCGTCACCAGCACTTTTTCGAGCGCCTGGGTGCCCCCGGTCGAGGTGCCGATGGCCACCACCCGCTCGGTGGTCTGGATCATCGCACCATTGCTGCCGGCCGGCGCCAGGATCACGTCGGCACTGTATTTCTCGACGACCGCGAGGCGCTTGACATTGGCCCGCGCCGCCGCCTTGACCGCCGTGATCAAGTCGTTCGAGCTGTCGTTCAAGAACTGCTTGAGACCGAGCTTGGGCTTGGTGATGATCGCGACTGCGCCGGCGGCCAGCGCCTCGATCGACGTTCGGGCGCCCGTCTCGGCCAGGGTGGAACAGATCACGACCGGGGTCGGGCGCTCACTCATGATTTTTTTCAGGAAGGTGATGCCATCCATGCGCGGCATTTCGATATCGAGCACAATCACGTCCGGCCACTGGCTTTGCATGCGCACCATCGCCAGCAGCGGATCGGCCACCGCGCTGATCACTTCAATCGCAGGGTCGGCTGCGAGCAAGGCGCTGACCACCTGACGCACCACGGCCGAATCGTCGACCACCATCACTTTTATGCGACTCATCACTTCTATTCCTTTAGCGCCTGGCGCACAGCGGCAAGCTTGACCTGACGCGCCCAGACGTCGCCATTGCTGACGTCAAAAATAATCTGCCGGTGACCGACTCCGAACAGGCTTTCCGACACGATCGGGATCCGGTGCAAATGCAGCAGCGCGCGCGCCGTTTCACCGTTCTTGATGCCGACGTTGCGGGCGTCAAGCCGGGTTTGTCCGGGAAACATGTTACCGCCTCCAAAAATCTTGCCGAGGCATTCGACGGGCTCGATATTGGCACTCACCAATTCCCGCAGCATCATGCACATGGCTTCTTCGCCATAGCGCCCATCGAGCCCGGCGCCGGAAGCGGTAGCGCGGCTTGGCAGCAAAAAATGCGACATCGCTCCGACCCGATGTCGTGGATGCCAGAGCGTGATCGACACGCAAGAGCCGAGCAGGGTGCGGATCCGGTGGCTGGCATCGCCGACGAAATGCTCCCCCGGTTGCAGGAATATCTCGGTAATGTTGGTGGTGCGATCCATCAGGCTACGGCTTGCGATAAATCGACGGCGCGAGCGACTGTACCGCATTGTTGATGTCGTTCAGGCTCTCGGAATGGCCGATGCAGAAATGTCCACCTGGTTTGAGCAACGACAGCACGCGCGCCACCACCTGGCGCTTGGTTTCATCATTAAAATATATCATCACATTACGCAGGAAAATCACATCGAAGGTACCCAGTTCGGGCAGCGCCGCGTTCAGGTTGACCTGGACGAAACGCACTTTGCTGCGTACGCTGCGCTCGATGAGCAGCGTGCCTTGCTGCGGACCGGTGCCCTTCAGGCAAAACCGCCGCAGGTAAGAAGCTGGAATATGCTCGGTCCGCTGCAGCGGATAGTGGCCGGAACACGCTCCCTGCAGCACCCGGCTGCTGATGTCGGAGCCGACCACTTCCCATGGCGTGCTCCCCAGGCAATCGGCCAGCACCATCGCGATGCTGTAGGCTTCCTCGCCGCTCGAGCTGGCCGCACTCCACACGCGGAAAGCTTGCGTGCGCCTGGCCGCGGCCAGTGCCTGTTCCCGCAGAAAATCAAAATGCTTGGACTCGCGGAAAAAATAGGTTTCGTTGGTAGTCAACAGATCGACGGCAGTCTGCACCTCGCCCGGTTCGTTTCCGCTCATCAGCAGCTTGAAATAGGCGCCGTAGCTGCCAAGCTGGCAGTGCTGCAAGCGCTTTGCCAGGCGCCCGCTGACC
>JANPCW010000542.1:0-6483 GCA_031431155.1 Janthinobacterium sp.
GCCCACTCGGGAACGGCGCGGTAATTGATGGTCGCGTCAGCGCCCATTTGCCGGACCCGATCCATGCGTTCGTCGCTGGACGTGATGACGGTGACGTGGGCTCCCAATAGTTTGGCAAATTGAACCGCGAATAAAGCGACACCGCCGCAACCTTGAATCAGCACCCGATCGCCTGGCTTGGTGGCGCTTGCCGTCGTTAAAGCACTCCAGGCCGTCAGCGCGGCGCAGGGCAAACTGGCCGCTTCAATGTCCGTCAGATGCGCCGGCACTTTGACCACCCCTTGCTCGGACAAACACATGGTCTCGGTCATGGTCCCATCGATCGGACCACCCAAAGACTGGGTCAGTCGCTCAAGGTCTGGCTCCCCACCGATCCAGTTCTGGAAATAAGTGGGACAAACGCGGTCGCCAACAGCAACACGGCGCACATCCTGGCCAATTGCGCTCACGATACCGACACCGTCGGAGACCGGTATCAGCGGCAAGGTGCCTGTATAGCTTCCGTAGCCGCGCTCGGGAACCACGAGGTCACGGTAGTTGAGCGACGATGCCTTCATGCGTACCAGCACCTGACCGGGTCCGGGTTTGGGCTCTGGCCGCTGGGATAGTTTGAGGTTATCCATGCCCCAATCACCTTCAATTTGGAATACACGCATCGAGTTTTAGCTTTCTGGTAAATACTAAGGTGAGCGAACGTATTGGGCAGTGTCCCGCTAATCAAGACTCCAAGACTCGCGACAATTCAAGTGTGCCACATCCTCCTGCAAGAGCCCTAGTTTTTTCAAGTACTGCTGCGAGTTGATATCGCGCTGGCTGTGCAATCTTTTATGTTAGTCAGCGAACAGACGCTCAATCTACGGCACGCGCAATATGGTTCGCACAGGGGGACAAACCGTCGCACCTGCGTGCCGCACGTCACCAACAGAGGGGTTGATCATGGAATATCCGGTGTTATTTGAAACAATGCGCGTCAAAGATCGTATATCCGTGATCGCCAAACGGGAGACTAACCCGCGAACCTTGACGATGTTATGCGCAGTTGGGATTGCCGCCTTGGGTCTGAGCGGCTGCGGCGGCAACGGCGACGGCGACGGCAATCAGCAAGACCAGGTGGCGCAAGGCAAGGAAATCTTCCGTTTCGACACCTTTGGCGACGAAACGCAATGGACCGACACGCTGCGCCTGCATGAAGTGATCCAGTCCTCGGTGTCACCTGTGGTCGCCCTGTCGGTCGGTTTGAAGGTCGATGCGGAGGCCTTGCCTGCGCTGATCGTGCAGGGAATTAAGAATGGCAGTATCGATCTGACAAAGCCCGCCACCACGGTCGCCTTGCTAAAGTTGAATGCGGTGGTCGGTTTGAAGGGTACGGTCGAGACCATCAATGGCACGGATACGCTGACTCGGCTCGGTGTGACTTGCGCACTTTGCCACTCGACGGTCGATGATTCGTTTGCGGCCGGTATTGGAAAACGGCTCGATGGCTGGCCCAATCGCGACCTCAATCCGGGCGCCATTATCGCCTTGTCCCCGGCGGTCGATCTGGCCAAGAAAGCGGTCTATCTTTCCTGGGGCAAGGGCAAGTACGATCCGCGCTTCAATTTGGACGGCAAGAATGGTCCGCAGGTGATTCCTCCCGCCTACGGGTTAATAGGCATCAATCGCATCACCTCGACCGGCGATGGCACAGATATCGCCTATTGGAACCGGTATGTAGGCGTCACCCAGATGGGCGGCCACGGTAACTTCACCGAGCCGCGCACCGGCGTCAACGTCACTAATGGGACCGACGATCTGATCAGCGCGAAGCTGCCCGCATTGCAGGCGTATCAGCTGTCCTTGAGCGCGCCGCCGGCGCCAGCCAACAGTTTCGATGTGGCCGCAGCAGCGCGTGGGAAGGTGCTGTTTGGCGCTGCGGGAAAATGCGCGACTTGCCATAGTGGGCCTGAGTTTACCGATGCCAATGCGCGGCTGCATCCCGCGAGCGAAGTGGTGAGCGAGCCGGAACCGAACGGTGCGCCGAGCTACGCTTCACGCAGCGCGACCAAGCAATACCGCACCGCACCACTGCGCGGTGTGTGGCAGCACGCTCCGTATTTCCACAATGGGACCGCCCCGACTCTGGAGGCGGTCGTCCAGACCTACAATACCAGGCAAGCGCTGGGGCTGACCGCTGCGGAAGTTTCTGATCTGGCGCAGTATCTCAAGTCCCTTTGACCTGGCATTGAGCCCGCCTCAGGTGAATGATGCCCCGGTTCGGGGCATCATTTTTTCCGGTAGCGTGGAGCGAACAACCCAAAATCTCCTGCAGCCTTGTACAACCGCAACTATTTGACGGAAGTTTTGTATATCATGCCTATATGAAGCTGAGAATTCTTGGATGTAGTGGCGGAATCGGCGCGCAGCTGCGCACAACCGCCATGCTGCTCGACGATGACGTGCTGATCGATGCGGGTACGGGCGTCGGCGAGCTGGCCTTGAACGACATGGTGCGCATCGAGCACATCTTCATTACCCACTCGCACCTCGACCATATTTGCAGCATTCCCTTCCTGGTCGATACGGTTGGCTACATGCGTCACACACCTTTGACCGTGTACGCAACTAGCGAAACGGTCGATGCCTTGCGAGCCCACATTTTCAACGGCTCCATCTGGCCTGACTTCACGCGGCTGCCCCGGTCCGATGCACCCTATCTGCAGTTTCGTGAGATCCGCCTGGGCGAGACCGTGGCACTGAGCGGCCGAGAAATCACCGCGCTGCCGGCCAATCACTCGGTACCGGCGGTCGGCTACTGCCTCGACAGTGGCGCAGCGAGCCTGGTGTTTACCGGCGACACCGGCCCCAACGACGCGTTCTGGGACAGGGTCAACGGCATCGCCAACTTGCGCTACCTGATCATCGAGACCGCATTTTGCAATCGCGATTATGCGATCGCAATGGCCTCCAGGCACCTTTGCCCCAGCCTGCTTGCCGCGGAGCTCAGCAAGCTGCGCTTGCCTGCGGAAATCTTCATCACCCACTTGAAGCCAGGCGATATGGCGCTAACGATGGTGGAAGTGGCCGCGGCCTTGCATGCCTATCAGCCGAGAATGCTTGAACACGGCCAGGTATTTGAGTTCTAGAAAAAAGCGTCCGGCCGATTCGGACCGATCGGATCGCCGCCTCTTGCCTAAAGAAATTCCTTGCCGATGTCGATGCTCGAACGCTGGCCGATGTGTTCGTAGTTTGCAGCGAGCCACGCCTCGGCCTCGGCCCGTCCCATGTCGCGCAACGAGCACAGGAAGTCCCAGTCGGTGTTGAGCTTGCTCGACACACCGAGCGCGGCCATGGTCTGGTCGGACCGAATCGAGTGGATCAAGACTTCCTTCATGTCGGAGCGATCGACCTTGCCTTGCTGGATGAGCGTGGTGACGAAAGCGATCGCGCGCATCTCGCGCATTAGCGATGAATTAAAACTCACCTCATTGATGCGGTTGAGGATTTCGGCTGCAGTGGTCGGGACCCCGGGGCGCACGATCGGGTTGATGTGGACAATCACCACATCGCTTGTGCCGCAGTTGTAAATTAACGGGAAAATGGCCGGGTTGCCGACGTAGCCGCCATCCCAGTAATGTTCGCCGTCGATTTCCACCGCCTGGAACAGCGTTGGCAGGCAGGCCGAAGCAAGCACCGCCTCGATACACAATTCCTGGCCTGAAAAAATGCGTATTTTCCCGGTCTCGACATTGGTGGCGCAGAGCGAGAGATGAATCGGGCAATGGCTGCGCAATGCGGCGAAATCGACATGTTTGTCCAGTATCTCGCGCAGCGGATTCATGTTGCGGGGATTAAATTGATAGGGCGACAGGACGCGCAGCATGATGTCGGCCATCAGGTGCAACGGCGAGTGGTCCATCCCGAAGCTGGTGACCCCTTTCAGCCATGGCATGTGGCGCAACGGATTGTAGCGTTCCGCCGATTGGGCCACCGCGCGCCAGAACTCGTGCAGCGCCAGCCGCGCGTTGTCGGCATCGCCCTTTAGCAAGCCGTAGGCCAGTACCGCGGCGTTGGTCGCGCCGGCGCTGGTCGCGCTGACGCCTTCAATTTCAAGCCGGCCATCTTCCAGCAACCGGTCCAGCACACCCCAGGCGAAAGCACCATGCGCGCCTCCTCCTTGCAGGGCAAGCGCGATCGGCTTGCGCGCGCCAGCGCCAGTATCGGGCGCTCTTCCCTTGGTCCTAACCATCGACAATCTCCTTGGTGTTTGTTTTAGCGATGGTTCCAATGGCACATCTTATTTCAATTTCGCAAGGTCCGCCTATCCTTCGGACGCGCTCTGCGCCTGCCGGCCAGGAACACGGCGTGCAGATCACCAATGCCTTTTGCCTCGATGATGCCACGCTCCTCGAACAGGAACGGTTCACCCAACTTGCGCCGGGTCGCCTGCGTCATCTGCACGCGTCCAGCCACGCCGTGCGATTCCATCCTGCTGGCGGTGTTGACGGTGTCTCCCCACAAGTCGTAGATGAATTTGCGCTTGCCGATGACACCGGCCACCACGGCGCCGCTATTGATGCCGATGCGCAGCTGCAAGCTGAAGCCGTTGCGCTCATTGAAGCGGACCAGCGCCTCCATCATGTCCAACGCCATGTGCGCCGCCCGTACCGCGTGATCGGCCGAAGGCACGGGCAGTCCTGCCGCAGCCATATAGGAATCGCCGATGGTCTTGATCTTCTCAAGGCCCCGATGGTCGGCAATCCCGTCGAAGTCGGTGAAGATTTCATTGAGCATGGCCACCAGCCGCTCGGGGCGCATGCCGGCCGAGAAGCTGGTGAATTGCACGATGTCGGCGAACAACACCGTTACTTCCGGAAAATTGTCGGCGATGATTTCAGGAAAACTATCGGCCATCAGGTCGGGGCGCGCCTTCAAGCGCTCGGCGATCGGGTAGGGCAGCACGTTGAGCAGCAGCCGGTCCGACACCTTCTGGTTTGCCACAACCTTGTCGTAGAGCGTCTTGAGTTCGTCGTTCTGGCGACGGATCAGCTCACGGCTAGTCTCCACTTCCCGCACCGTCTGCTCCAGCACCTTGCCATAATTGATCGATTCCTTGTGCAGCAAACGCACTTCCAGCATGTTGCGAACGCGCATCAGTAACTCGGCCAGCTCAAACGGTTTGTTGACGAAATCCTTGGCGCCGGCGTGCAGTGCGCGCAGTTTGTGACCGGGTTGGGCGGTGAGCACGAGAACCGGAAGGTAGTTATCGGTTTCGATCTCCTTCAAGCCTTCCATCACCTGGAACCCATCCATGCCGGGCATCTGGAGATCGAGCAAAATCAGGTCGTAGCGGTTTTTTCGATGGAGCGCGCAGACCGCAAACGGATCCATCGTCGATGTGACGGCAGCATAGCCAGCACCGCGCAGCACTTGCTCAAGCAGCCTGACATTGACTTCCAGATCGTCAACGATCAAGACTTTGGCGTTTAGTATGTCGGATGAACCAATCATTGGATGCGTCCTGCATCGCTGCCGCATGTGGAAATTTTCTACAGGAAGTCCACGAACTAAAACGTCGATCCTGAATTGTCGGCGGGTTTTCTGCGGACACTACAATTTGTAGGGCATATTTTGGTGGAGCGGATGAGGATCGAACTCACGACCTCTGCATTGCGAACGCAGCGCTCTCCCATCTGAGCTACCGCCCCACTATTCTGTGATTCTAATGGCAATCAGGTTTTGCCGCCAGTACCCACGCCGAAGTGTGATGTTGACGGAGAATTGCCGGCAGGCCCGACCTGCCGTTTCATTCATAAGCACCGAGTCGCCGTTGCTCATCGGGCGTAAAGCTAACGTCGCGCAACTGCTGCAACGCCAACTCTTGGTCGGTGTTGGGCTGGTTGGCCGATTCGCTTAATACCGTGTTGCGCAGCGCGAGATAGCTTGCAATCCGGTTCTTCCATGCGATCTCCTCGCGGTCGAGATCGGCCAGGCGGGCTGCCGCTTGCGGTGAAATCGCGGCCGCGCGCATCCGATAGATCTCGTCGTCGCCGGCCCCTTGCGCGCGCATCTTCTGGACCGATTCTTCCATTTTCATTACCTTGCCCGGCGCTTGGCGTTCTTCACGCAGCGCGCGTGGCATGTTGGCATCGAGCGTCGCAAGTTTGTCCTGCCGCTGGGCGGCGTTCAAGCTCGGATCCTGACTAATCTCGATACGGGCGATCGCATCGGCATCATAGTCATCTCCAGCGCCGAACAAGCCCTTGATTTCTGCTGCGCTAAAGTAGTTGCGGCGCAACTGCTGCATGGCATCCATGCGGCTGCGCGCCGCTTGTGCCATGTCCGCCGTTTTCGGGAGCCCGCGCTCAAGTTCGACCAAGGCGCGCTTGTAGTCGAGATAGCTGGCGAGCAGGCGTTTGGCCTCGCTCGCCGGCTCTGGCTTAAGGCGGCGATCCAGTTCCCGCTCGATTTCGGCCTTGATTGGCTCCAGTCCCTTTTCGCCCAGTC
>JANPCW010000543.1:0-1713 GCA_031431155.1 Janthinobacterium sp.
CTTCAATCACCGCGTAGATAGTTCTGAATCGGAACGATGCGCCATCCAACGACGCCTCGACACTCTGTATTTCGTCATAGCTGTCGTTCGATTCGGCGACCTTGCCGCCCGTTTGTGTGTCGAACAGTTTGGTGCCGCGCGCGGAAATGACAGCAAGCCGTTTGCCATTGGTCGAAAGTGCGAATTTCGCAGGCAGGCTATCGCGTGCAATCGTCGAGGTCGCTATGCCGGTTTTCGCGTTCCAAACCTTGATCCACCCCTCACTCGCGTGAGCAACAAAATTACCATCGTGGCTCCAGATTGCTTGCGACACTTTCGCATGGTCCGCAAACGAAAACTCTCTCTTGCCTGTATTCAGATTGAACACGCCGCTATCGGTGGCGATACGTGAGCCGTCAGGATTGGCCGCAATACGCGATTGCGAAAGGCCGCTGCTTTCAAATATTTTTTTTCCGCTGCGAACATCCCATACTGTCGATGTCGGTTTGCCGTGAAAGGTCACGTTGGTTTTGGCTGTGTTGAGCTTGCTATAGTCGACCGATCGTGCGTTACCCAAGCTGGCCAAAGGTCCGACAGAGCGCAAGTCCCAAACTTTAAGCGCGGGCGCAATATTTTCGGCGCTCAAATCGCCCAGGGACTCGGCATATGTCGCCAATTTTGCGTCATCCGGCGAGATGGCTGATCGCACCAGGTAGCCGTGCCCGGACTCCGCGACGCTGATAAGCGTCGAATTTTGAAGGTTCCATATTTTCAGGGTGTTATCGAAGCCCAGCGTCGCGAGCCGGCTGCCGTCGCCCAGAAAGTGTGCCGACTTGATTCGGTTTGTATGTGCGCGGAATGCCGCGTGCAACTGGCCCGTCGCAAGCGACCACACCAGTACAGTTCCTGTCTCGCCCGCTGCTGCGATGAATTGCCCGTCTTTGCTGATAGCGAGTATCGGTGCCCCGCCGGCCGGGTCGCTGGCAGTCAGCACAGTCTTGCGGGTCAACAGCGAAACAACCGCCAATGCGCCATTTCCAGTTGTGGCCACAGCGTAGCGGCCGTCCTGGGAAATTACAATTCGGCTGACATGGGCGCCAGGCAGAATCTGTTTGGCTGGTGTTGCCGCGTTGATAGGGTAAATAAATACGCCAGTCGCCGTTTCGCCGGTCGAAATGCAAAAGTAGCTTTGTCCATCGGGCGAAATCGGCGTCCAATTCACAAAGCAAGGCTGATCGATCTCGCGCATTGCCTGTAGTTTCTGCAGGTCATAGCTTAATATTCGGTCCACTTGACCGTCTTTCCCCAATTTTCTATATACCTCGATAAACGGATGTGCGCGAGCCGGGCTTGGTGTAAACCCCATGGGCACTTTCGCTTCACGAAGTTTGGTTCCGCTACGCGCGTCGATGATTTCAACACGCCCATCTTGATACAGAAGCGCAATTTCGCGTCCACCGGGTAAGAACCGTGCGGCCCGGCTTGATCTGGCATCGGCGTTCAGTCGCAGGAGTTTCTGGCCATTGTCCGCCCGCCAGACCGTCACGTTGCTGGTTTTGCTAGTCGCAATCAGGCGCGTGCCATCGTCGCTGAACATCGCGTTGCTATACCCTTCCGGGTCGTCGGCATGAACTGGTAGACCGAAGCGGGGAGGCATGCTGTATCCGCCCGTCGAGCTTCAGAAGCTCGGGGTTCCATCCTGACTTCGAGGCCACTCGACGGCGCGCTTGGCCA
>JANPCW010000544.1:0-6800 GCA_031431155.1 Janthinobacterium sp.
CTCACGTTCCTGGCCTGGCGCGGCACCGACCAGGCCGTCGCGCACGACGCGAAGGTTACGTTCGAGCAGCACGTGCAGGATGTCGATACCGCAATCCAAAACCGAATGGTCAGCCACGAGAACCTGCTGCGCGGCGGTGCAGCCTTGTTTTCCGCTTCCAGCCATGTCGATCGGCAGGACTGGCGCAACTATGCCGGCGGGTTAAAACTCGACCAGTACTACCCGGGAATCCTGGGCATTGGATTTGCCAAGCTGGTCATGCCCGAGGACCGGGCCAGCTTCATCGCCGCAGTGCAGGCCAATGGCTTTCCCGAATTCACCATCCAGCCCGCAGGCGTACGCGCACCGTATACCTCCATCGTCTACTTGGAGCCGTTTTCCGCCGTCAACATGCGTGCTTTCGGCTATGACATGTTTTCCGAGCCGACGCGCCGCGCCGCCATGGAATACGCGCGCGATAGCGGCAAGCCGAGTCTATCGGGCAAGGTGACGTTGCAACAGGAAAAAGGCTCCAAAGTGCAAGCCGGCATCCTGATGTACGTGCCGGTGTACCGCATGGGACTAGCGCTGGAGCCGGTCGCGCAACGCCGGGCAGCGCTGACCGGTTATGTTTACAGCGCGATCCGGATGGACGATCTGATGCGCGGCATTTTGAGTCGGCGCGCCACCGCTCTGATCGACATCCAAATCTATGATGGCTTGCTTATCGAGCCTGCGCAATTGATGCATGACTCGCACCCGGAAACCAAGCTCTCCAGAGCGTTTACCCGCACCGTCCAGCTGGAATTGGGCGGGCGTGTCTGGTCGATCCTGATTCGTGGCACCCCGCAATTCGAAGCGAGCATCGATCGCTCCAAACCAAGGCTGGTCTTGCTGGGCGGATTGGTGGTAACCGCATTGCTGCTTGCCGTGCTATGGGCGTTCCAGTCGGCACGCGAGCGCGCCTTGCAGCTGGCCTCGCGCATGACGAAGCATCTGCGCGAGAGCGAGGAACGCTATGAGCGCGCGGTATCGGGCACCAATGACGGTATTTGGGACTGGAACCTGGCGACCGGCGATATGTATTATTCGCCGCGTTTTATTGCACTGGTGGGATTTTCTGCGGCGCAGTTTCCGCCGAAATTCGCAAGCGTTGACGCATTGCTGCACCGTGATGACCGGCCGCGCCTGAAAGCGGCGCTGCTGGCACATTGGACGCAGCGGCTGCCGTACGATATGGAAGCCCGCGTCCAGACCAAGGAAAACGGCTACCGCCATTTTCGGGTCAAGGGTCAGGCGACCTATGGCGCCGATGGCCGCGTGGTGACGATGGCCGGTTCGCTCAGCGACGTGACCGACCGCAAGCAGGCAGAAATCGCGCTACGCGGTAGTGAGCAGCGTTTTCGGGCATTGGTCGAACATGCACCGGTCGGCATTTTCCTCACTGACGTCGATGGCAACTGCGAGCTCGTCAATGGCCGCTGGAGCGACCTGACCGGTATGTCGCTTGACGACGCGCGAGGCCAGGGCTGGGGCGACGCATTGCATCCGGACGATCGCCCGCAGGTGTTTGCCGAGTGGACCAACGCGGTTCAAGAAAGCCGCGAGTTTTCCCTTGAATTTCGCTACCTAAGGCAGGGCCAGGAGGTCTGGGTTTCCAGCCAGGCGGTGGCCATTACCAATGAAGATGGCTTCAAGACCGGGTATATCGGCACTGTCTTTGACTTGACCGAGCGCATGAAAGTCGAGTTACTGAAAAATGAATTCATCTCGACTGTTTCGCACGAACTGCGCACGCCGCTGACCTCGATTCGCGGTTCGCTCGGGCTGGTCATCGGGGGGGCGGTCGGCCCGATCCCGCAGCCGGCCGCCAAATTGCTGGCGATCGCAGCCAATAACAGCGAACGACTGGTGCGGCTGATCAACGATATCCTCGACGTCGAAAAACTTGAGTCCGGCAAACTGCATTTCGACCTGCGCCGTTGCCAGTTGCAGCGCCTGGTCGAGCAGGCAGTGAACGTCAATCAGGGCTATGCACAACAACTAGGGGTCGATTTTGTGATGCGCGCCGCCCTGCCCGACGCCTCGGCCCTGCTCGATGCCGACCGTACCATCCAGGTGCTGACCAACCTACTATCGAACGCCGCCAAGTTTTCGCCGCGCGGGCAACACGTAGAGGTGGTACTGAGTCGCCATCAAGGCAGCCTGCGGGTTGAGGTGAGCGATCGCGGTCCCGGCATTCCCCTCGCTTTCACGGACCGCATATTCCAAAAATTCGCCCAGGCCGACGCCTCCGACACACGGGCCAAGGGAGGCACCGGCCTGGGCTTGAACATCTCGAAAGCCATTATTGAGCGCCAGGGCGGTCGCATCGGTTTTCACAGCGTGCCTGGCCAGGGCGCAATGTTCTACTTTGAGGTTCCGGAAGCTGCAGCGCTGCAGGAACCGTTGCCGGCATTGCCGGCCCTGCCGCTACCCCTTGCGCTTGCGTCAAGCCAGCGCATCCTGGTGTGTGAAGACGACCCTGATATCGCCAATTTGCTGTGCATGCTGCTCCAGCAAGGCGGATTTGCCACCGACACGGCGTATAGCGTCGACCGAGCGCGCGTTCTGTTGGCGACCAACCGATATTTGGCCATGACACTGGACATCGGCTTGTCGGGCCAGGATGGCCTGGTATTTGCGCAGAGCTTGCGCCAGCAAGAGGCGACCCGGCATTTGCCGATCATAGTCATCTCGGCGCAGGCGGATAATGCAAGACTGAACGCCTCGGCCCTTGGACTGATCGACTGGCAAACCAAGCCGATTGATGAACAGCGCTTACTGACGGCAATGCAACATGTGATGCTGCGCGCCGGTGCAGCGCGCAAGCGGATCCTGCATGTCGAGGACGATGCCGATATGGTGCATGTGGTGGCGACCCTGCTCGGCTCGGGGATCGAGGTCGTGCAAGCGGAAAGCGTGGCGGCGGCGCAACGGCTATTGCAATCGGAATCGTTCAGTCTGGTGATCCTCGACATGGGTTTGCCCGATGGTTCGGGGGCCAGCCTGTTGCCCTTGCTCTATAGCATCGACAAGAATTTTCCTGTTATCATTTTTTCGGGGCAGGAACTTAACCAAACCTTGGCGCAACAGGTCAGCGCGGTGTTGGTCAAGGCGCGCACCTCCGATGACGCCCTGCTGCGCACGATTACCGAGTTGATCGAACGAAGCGGCAGCACGCAGGGTAAAATTTTAGTCAGTCTGGCGACAACATACTAGAAAGTAGAAAGACGCGATGCGCGAACCAATCAAGCCCCATGACGAAGGCGAACGGATCGCCGAGCTGCATGCATTGTGCCTGCTCGACAGCGAACACGAAGAACGGTTCGACCGCATCACCCGCACCGCGCAGCGGCTGTTCGGGGTGGCAACTGTCCTAGTGTCGCTGGTCGACGCTGAGCGCCAGTGGTTCAAATCGGCCCAAGGCTTGGGCGCATCGGAAACACCGCGCAGCATCTCGTTTTGTGGTCACGCGATCTTGCATGACGATGCTTTCATTGTCGAAGATACGGCGGCCGATCCACGCTTTTCCGACAACCCGCTAGTGACCGGCGCACCCTATATCCGGTTCTACGCGGGCATGCCCTTGCATGGACCGCATGGCTACCGGATCGGCACCCTGTGCCTCATCGATCCGGCGCCGCGCACCTTCGATGCGGCCGACGTTGCCGCGCTGGCCGATCTGGGGATGCTGGCTGAAGCCGAATTGAACACCAGGGAGTTAAGCCAGGCTGTGATTCACGCCAAGGCCAACGAAGCACGCTTGCGGGCGATTCTTGACAACGTCGTCGAGGGCATTATCACCATCGATGAGCGCGGCACGATCGAAACCATCAATCCGGCTGCGGTCCGCATTTTCGGTTATGCGGCCGACCAGGTGATCGGGCACAATATCAAGATGCTGATGCCGGAACCGTACCACGGCGAGCACGACGGCTATCTGAACAATTATCGCCAGACAGGCAATCCGAAGGTGATCGGGATCGGGCGCGAAGTGTTTGGCCGGCGCAAGGATGGCGCGATTTTCCCGCTCGATCTGGCGGTCAGCGAAATGCTGCTGAACGGCCGGCGCGCATTTTCCGGCATCGTGCGCGATATTACCGAACGCAAGCAGGCCGAAAATGCGGTGCTGGCCGCCAACCGACAGCTTGCCGCCACCACCGGATTGCAGCAGGTGATTCTCAACAGCGCCAATTTTTCCATGATTGCCACCAATGTCGAGGGCGTCATCACGATGTTCAGCGCCGGTGCGCAACGCATGCTCGGTTATGCCGACGCCGAACTGGTCGATCGATTGACGCCGGCGATTTTTCACGATCCGGCTGAGGTCGCGGCCCGCGCAGCGGCACTGAGCGCCGAATTGGGACGCCCGATTGCGCCCGGTTTTGAAGCGTTTGTGGCGAAAGCGCGCGGCGGCAGCCCCGACGAATTGGAATGGACCTACATACGCAAGGATGGCAGCCGACTGCCGGTGATGCTGTCGGTGACGACGGTCAAGGACGAAAACGAACAGCTGAGCGGTTTTCTGGCGATCGCCTACGATCTGACCGATCGCAAGAGAATCGAGCAGATGAAAAACGAATTTATCTCGACCGTGTCGCATGAACTGAGGACGCCGCTGACCTCGATTCGCGGGTCGTTGGGCCTGCTGGCGGCAGGCGCTGTGGGCGACATCCCGCAGCGTGCCCACGTGTTGCTCGATATCGCCAACAATAATTGCGAACGGCTGGTGCGCCTGATCAACGACATGCTCGACATTGAAAAAATCGAGTCCGGCAACATGCATTTTCACGCCGTCACCCAGCCGATCTTGCCGCTCGTGCAACAGGCGATTCTGGCCACGGAGTCCTTTGCCGCGCAGCACCGGGTCAGGTTGCGGCTGCAGCCCGGCAGCGACGATGCCTACGTGACGGCCGATGCGGACCGGATAACCCAGGTAATGGTCAATTTGCTGTCCAACGCCGCCAAGTTCTCGCCCTACGGCGCCGATGTCATGATCCGCCTGGAGCGCCAGGCGCAGTCGATACGGATGACTGTGACCGATCAGGGCGCTGGTATTAGCGAACAATTTCGCCCGCGCATATTTCAAAAATTCGCTCAGGCCGACTCATCCGATACGCGGCAAAAAGGCGGCACCGGTTTAGGGTTGAGTATTTCCAAGGCCATCATAGAAAAGCACCAAGGCCGGATCGGATTTAACAGTAGCGCCGGTGTTGGAACCGAATTTTATTTCGAGCTGCCAAGCAAACCGATCGACGAAACCACCTTGCGCGCGGCCCTGCGCAAGGCAACCCTAACTGACCACACTGAAGCCGCGCCCGCCGTCTTGTATATCGAGGACGACCGGGATCTGGGGCAAGTGGTGAGCGCGTTGCTCGAACCCGTGCTGTCGGTGACACACGTCACCACGGTTGCCGACGCATTCGGAAAATTGTCCGACCAGCGCTTTAGCCTGATCATACTCGACATCGACCTGCCCGACGGCAATGGGGCCGACTTGCTGGCGTGCTTGCCAGTGCTGAACGCGAGCACGCCCGTATTGATTTTTTCAGGCGAGGATTCAGCCCAACTATTGCCCAATAACGTCGCCAAGGCGTTGGTCAAGTCGCGCACGTCCAATGAACAATTACTTGCTACGATACATAATCTGATCGGCAAGGCGACCAAGGAGAGCACATGAAACGTGACGCGCTGAACAATATCCTATATGTCGAGGACGATGCCGACATTCAAACCGTAGCGCAAATCGCGCTGGAAGCGGTTGGCGGCTTTACCCTTCGCACCTGCGGTTCGGGCCTGGCCGCGCTCGACGCGATCGAGGCCGGGTTTGTCCCTGACCTGCTGCTGCTCGACGTGATGATGCCGGAAATGGACGGTCCCTCGACCTTGCTTGGCCTTCGCAAGATGGCCGCAACCGCCGCCACGCCGGTCATCTTCATGACAGCCAAAGTCCAGGCCAGCGAAATCGAGCATTACAAATCGCTTGGTGCGCTGGGGGTCATTCCCAAGCCTTTCGACCCGATGCAGCTGGCGCTGGAAGTGCGCCAATTATGGGAGAGCACCCATGTCTGATGGCGAGCAAAGCCTGGACCTGCAGGCAAAGCTGGCGGCGCTTGAGACATTGTTTCAAGCCCGCTTGCAAGACAGGCTAAGCGAAATCGGCAGCGTGCTGGCGTTGTGTCTGTCCACGCCGGGCGCCCGTGAACATCCGGTCACCTTGCATCGCCTGCTGCACACCTTGGCCGGATCCGCAGGCACCTTCGGATTTGCCGAATTGGGAAGGCGCGCACACGCATTGGAAAGCCAGCTCAGCAAGCTGTTATCGCCCGACCCCATCGATCCGGCCAGCCTGCTGCAACTGGGCGCAAGAATAAATGACTATCTGCTCTGGTGCGCAACCAACCCAAGGGAGCATGACACACCGAAGGCAGTTAGCCCGTTGCAGATAAATGCCATGGATGGTCCCGGGCGGCCGGTATATGTCGTCGATGATGACGTGTTGCTGTCGAAAGACATCGCCTTGCAGCTCGAGTATTTTGGATACCATGTGATCATTGTCAATCATCTGGAGCAGCTTTCTGCCGCAATTGCCAAACAACCACCAGCTGCCGTGATCATGGACATGATGTTCGGACAGGACGGTTCCGCGGGGGCCAGCGAACTGAAACGCATCAAGCACGTGCTTGGCTTGAATTTTCCTTCCATCTTCATCTCGGCATCGAACCAGTATGAAAAGCGCTTGGCCGCGGTCAGGGCTGGCGCCGACGCCTATTTCCCCA
>JANPCW010000545.1:0-6832 GCA_031431155.1 Janthinobacterium sp.
GTGATCAACGTGATCGGCGGCCTGCTGGTCGGTATCTTGCAGCACGACATGGCCTTTTCCGACGCCCTGAAAAACTACACCCTGCTGGCCATCGGCGATGGCTTGGTGGCGCAGATTCCGTCCCTTATCATCTCGACCGCGGCCGGTATCGTGGTCTCGCGCGTGGCCAGCGATCAAGACATCGGCAGCCAGCTGGTGTCGCAACTGTTCGCCAAGCCCCAGGTGCTGTACATCACGGCCGCCATCATCGGCGGCATGGGCTTGATTCCCGGCATGCCGCATCTGGTCTTTTTATTGCTGGCAGCCGTATTGGCCGGCTCGGCTTACCTGATCACCAAGCGCGCCGCACTGGTGGTCGAAGCTCCCGAGCCCGAAACCCCAACCGCAGCGCCCGAGCAGGAGGAGGCAAGCTGGCAAGACATCATGCCGGTCGACACGCTTGGGCTGGAAGTGGGGTATCGCCTGATTCCGCTGGTCGACAAGACCCAGGGCGGCGAACTGCTCAAACGGATCAAGGGGATCCGCAAGAAATTCGCCCAGGAGGTCGGCTTCCTGGCGCCGCCGGTCCACATCCGCGATAACCTCGAATTGAAGCCATCGGCCTACCGCATCACGCTTAAGGGGGTGGAAGTGGGCAGCGGCGAAGCGCTCAATGGCCAGTTCTTGGCCATCAATCCGGGCATGGCCAGCGGCACCTTGCCCGGGCTGGTCACGAGCGACCCGGCGTTCGGCTTGCCGGCCACCTGGATCGATGCCGGCATGCGCGACCAGGCCCAGAGCATGGGCTACACCGTGGTCGACGCCGGCACCGTGGTGGCCACCCATCTGAATCACTTGATCACGACCCACGCCTCGGAATTGCTGGGCCGCTCCGAAGTGCAAGCCTTGCTCGACCATCTGGGCAAGGATGCACCCAAGCTGGTGGAAGATCTGGTGCCCAAGCTGGTGTCGCTGTCGACGTTGCAAAAGGTATTGCAGAACCTGCTGATCGAAGGCGTGCACATCCGCGACATGCGCAGCGTGATCGAGACCGTGGCCGAGCACGCGACCCACACCCAAGACCCGAATGAATTGACGGCATTGGTGCGGATCGCCTTGGGCCGGGCCATTGTGCAGCAGCTGTTCCCTGGTTCGGACGAACTGTCGGTGATGACGCTCGATAACCGCCTGGAGCGGCTCTTGATGCAGGCACTGGGCGCCGGCGGCCCGGATGGCGCCGGGATCGAGCCCGGGCTGGCCGATACTATTGCCCAGCAAGCCGCTGCCGCCGCGGCCCAGCAAGAGCAATTGGGTCTGACGCCGGTGCTGCTGGTGCCGGCGCCGCTGCGCGCCTTGCTGGCGCGTTTCCTGCGCCGCGCGCTGCCGCAGTTGAAAGTGCTTTCGCATTCCGAGATCCCGGAATCGAAGACGATTCGGGTCACCGCGTTGGTGGGGCAGGGCTAGCTCTTTGTTGTAAGCGATATATTTCCCTAATGAAATTTTATCTCGTGGCTTATAATGCAATTGCTTACCGCAGCGGCGGGCGGTTCACGTCGACAACCATCGGTAAGGCGCTGCAAGCGATCGTTAGGCTTTCCCTTTTCAAACTTAGCGAGGCTGCAGATGTTCCCGATTCAATCCTTTCAGGCCGACCAGTCGCCAACCCCGGCAGGCTGCGTGCAATGCAAGAACGACCAGGAACTGGGATTCGATTTCGTGTTCGCCTACCAGCCCATTGTCGACCTGGGCAGGCGCACGGTGTATGCGCATGAAGCGCTGGTGCGGGGGCCGAACGGCGAGTCAGCCTATTCGATCCTGTCGCAAGTGACCGATGCCAACCGCTACCGGTTTGACCAGGCCTGCCGGGTCCAGGCAATCCGTGGCGCGGCCGCGCTGGGAATGACGGAATTGTTGTCGATTAATTTCCTGCCGAATGCGGTATACCGGCCTGAAGCCTGCATCCGCAGCACCTTCGAGGCGGCGCGGCTTTACCATTTTCCCATTGAGCAAATCATCTTCGAAGTGACCGAAGGCGAGCAGATATTGGACCGGCCACATCTGGTCAATATCTTTCGCGAATACCGGCGCTTCGGGTTTCGCACCGCGATCGACGACTTCGGCGCCGGCTACGCCGGGCTGAACCTGTTGGCTGAATATCAGCCCGACATCGTCAAGATCGATATGGATCTGGTGCGCGGCATCGATACCAGCAAGCCCAAACAAGCCATCGTCAACGGTATCGTGTCGATCTGCGCCGCGCTCGGCGTGCGCGTGCTGGCAGAGGGCATTGAAACCGCGGCCGAGCGCGACCTCCTGCATCAGGCCGGCATCGATCTGATGCAGGGTTATTTGTTTTGCAAACCGGCGTTGCAAGCGATCGGGATCGTCGATCCTTCCTCGTGGTCCTGAGCCTGGCCTGCGTCGTGGCTGAGTCCTGGCGCGGCGCCCGCTTCCAACTAATCACCCAAGCAATCATTGCGCATGGAAAAATTGAAATGCGGGGACTTTCCGGGCCTGTTCCTTCGATCGTGCCAGTCTGACATCGTCAATAATCGAACTGTCGGATTGCTCAGTGCCTCACCCGAGGGCACGGCGGTCGCAGGAGTCAACGATGGCCAGCTCAAGCATGAACGTAAAAAAATTTACCGCCGCGACCGCGCGCGAGGCTCTGCGCAAAGTGCGCGATGCGCTCGGCCCGGATGCGGTGATCCTGTCGAACCGGCCGACCGATGACGGGGTCGAGATCCTGGCTTTGGCCAATGACGATATTGCCTCCTTGGCGCCGCCTCCGATGCCGCCACCGGCCCAGCCAAGAGCCGGGTTCGACCTGATGCCGGAACAGTACGCGCCGCGCCAGAACGCCCCGCTGCAGCCGCTGCAAAACGATGCGCTCGACTTGGGCCGGATGTCGTCCATGATGGCGTCGGCCATTGCCCAGGCGAAACAGAACGCGAGCGCCGAAATGTCGGGCATGATGAATGAAATTCGCGCCATGCGCGGCATGATGGAAACCCAGTTGGCCGAAATCGCGTGGGGCTCGACCCAGCAGCGCGAACCGCAAAAAGCGAACGTGCTGCGCGCGATGCTGGCGGCCGGCTTTTCCGCCAGCCTGGCCCGTTACCTGATCGAGAAGCTGCCGGCCGGGAAGGATGCCGCCGAGGCCATGCGCTGGATTAAATCGGTACTGGGGCGCAACCTGACGACCATGGCCAACGAGGACGAGATCCTGGAGCAGGGTGGCGTGTTCGCGCTGGTAGGCCCAACCGGGGTGGGAAAAACCACCAGCACGGCCAAGCTGGCGGCGCGCTGCGTGATGCGCCACGGTCCGGAAAACCTGGCCCTGATCACCACCGACGCGTATCGTATCGGCGCCCACGAACAGCTGCGCATCTACGGCAAGATCCTGGGCGTGATGGTGCACTCGGTCAAGGACGAAGCGGACTTGCGCATCGCCCTGCGCGAATTGAAGAACAAGCACACGGTGCTGATCGACACGGTCGGCGTGTCCCAGCGCGATCAAATGGTCGGCGAACAGGTGGCGATGCTGTCTGGCGCGGGGGCCGACGTCAAGCGCTTGCTGTGTCTCAATGCAACGTCCACCGGCGAAACTTTGAACGAGGTGGTGCGCGCTTACCAGGGCAACGGCCTGGCCGGCTGCATCATGACCAAGCTCGATGAAGCCGCTTCGATCGGCAACGTGCTCGATGTCGTGATCCGCCAGAAGCTCAATCTTTGCTATATCTCGAACGGTCAGCGGGTACCGGAAGACCTGCACCTGGCCGACCGCGCTTATTTGCTCGACCGCGCGTTCAAGCTGAAACAGGACGCAGCCGCGTCCCAGTACTCCGATGCCGAGTTGCCGCTGCTGATGGCCAACACCAGCAATGCACGCAATGACCGGACCCTGCGCGAGGTGTGCCTTGGCTAATTTTAATTTCGATCAGGCCGAGGGCCTGCGCCGGATGCTGGCCGGTCCCAAGCCGCGCATCGTCACTTTTCTGTCGGCCACGCCGCAAGACGACAAGGGCGCGATGCTGGTCAATCTGGGCGCATCGCTGGCGCGCGCCGGCAATGACGTGCTGCTGGTCGATGCCTGCGCCGACTCGGTCGGCGTGGCCGCGCGGCTGGGCATCGCCGGCGGCGCCAGCCTGCTCGACGTGGCACGCCAGGAGTGTGGCTTGAATCAGGTGATCCGTCAGGCGCCGCAGGGCTTTGGCGTGGCCTCGATCAACCGCGGCGCCCACCTGCGCTGCGGTCCCGACGAGGCGCGCCGCCTGGCCACCGCGTTCGACGTGCTGGTCAAGCAGACCGGGATCGTGATCGTCGATGGCCAATTTTGCGAAGATGCGCCGTTTCCGGTGCCGGCCATGGCCAGCTCGGAAATCGTGGTGCAGGTATCGAACAGCGCCACCTCGATCAAGGCGGCCTACTGCCTGATCAAAAGCTTGAACCACGCGCTGGGTCGGCGCCCGTTCGGCATTCTCGTCACCGGGGCGTCCGAATCCGAGGCCAAGGTAGTGTACGATAATATGGCACAGGCCGCCAGCCGGTACCTGGCGTTGCAGCTCACGTCCATGGGGTCGGTGCCGGCCGACGAATATCTGCAGCGCGCCGCCCGTTTGGGGCGCGCCGTGGTCGATGCATTTCCACTGGCCGGCGCCTCGGTCGCGTTTCGCCAGTTGGCGGGGCGCTTTGCGATGGCCGGCGCGGCGCCGTCGCTGCGTCTCGCGGATCGCACTCATTTTGGCACTTGATAAGTAATCGACTATGTATACAGTCACAGGGAAAACGGACAAGAATTCTTTACTGACGGCGCATATGCCGCTGGTCAAGCGTCTGGCCCATCATATGAAGGCCAAACTGCCGCCCAGCGTCGAAGTCGATGATCTGGTGCAGGCCGGGATGATCGGCCTGCTCGACGCCATCAACCGTTACGAAGACACCCACGGCGCACAGTTCGAAACCTACGCCGTGTTGCGGATCCGCGGCGCGATGCTCGACGAATTGCGCAGCAGCGACTGGCTGCCGCGCAGCATGCGCCAGAACATGCGCAAGATCGAGGTCGCGATGAGCACCTTGCAGCAGCGCCTGGGGCATCCGCCGACCGAATCGGAAGTGGCCAAACTGCTCAACCTGTCGCTGTCCGACTACCAGGACATGCTAGGCGACGGCGGCGGCCATCAGCTGCTGTACTATGAAGACTTCCACGACACCGAAGGCAACGACAGCTTTCTCGACCGCCACTGCGTGGACGAGGGCGGCGATCCGCTGCGCAGCTTGCTCGACGGCGATTTCCGCCAAGCCGTGATCGACGCGATCGATGCGCTGCCGCCGCGCGAAAAAATCCTGATGGGGCTGTACTACGAGGAAGAGCTGAACCTGAAGGAAATCGGCGCCGTAATGGGCGTGTCCGAATCGCGCATCTCCCAATTGCACACCCAAGCCGTGGCCCGCCTGCGCGCTAGTCTCCGAGAGAACGCATGGACTGGGCCAGTCTAGCCGGGCTGGCGCTGGCGCTGGCCGGGATCCTGATCGGCCAGGCACTGGAGGGCGGCAAGCTCGGCTCCCTGGTGCAGCCGGCCGCGTTCGCCATCGTGGTGGTGGGTACGCTCGGCGCGGTGCTGCTGCAAAGCCGGATGCACAGCTTCTTGCGCGGTATGAGCATGCTGCGCTGGGTGTTCGTGGCCCCGCCCGACCAGCGCCAGTATCTGGCCAACGAAATCGGGCAATGGAATTTGTCGGCGCGCCGCGACGGCCTGCTCAGTCTCGAAAAATACATGCAGACCAGCGGCGACAAGTTCATCGCCAAGGGGCTGCGCCTGATTGTCGACGGGATCCACCCCGACAAGCTGCGCGAGATCCTCAACGTCGACATTTCGGCGCTCGAAATGGGCGAACGCCAGGCCGTGAAAATCTGGGAATCGGCGGCCGGCTATGCGCCCACCATCGGCATCCTCGGCGCAGTGCTGGGACTGATCCACGTGATGGAGAACCTGTCGGACCCGAGCAAGCTGGGAAGCGGGATCGCGGTCGCTTTTGTGTCCACCATCTACGGTGTCGGCCTGGCCAACCTGTTTTTATACCCCGTCGCCAACAAGCTTAAGGCGATCGTTGCCGAGTCCATCTTGCAGCACGAGATCGTGGCCGCCGTGTTCCACGACATCGCCAGCGGCGACCATTCGCGTGTAGTCGAAGAGCGCGTGGCCGGCTTGCTGCGCCAGCACTGAGCGCGCCGCCATGGCCCGCAAAAAATACGACGACGAGCCCGAGAGCCACGAGCGCTGGCTCATTTCGTACGCCGATTTCATCACCTTGCTGTTTGCATTTTTCGTCGTGATGTACGCCATTTCCTCGGTCAATGAGGGCAAGGTGCGCGCCCTGTCGGACGCGCTGGGCGACGCCTTCGGCGGGCGTGCGGGCGCGCCGCGCCTGAACCAGGGAACGCCGCAAATGATGCCGATCCCGAACCCGGGCCAGAAGCGGCGCAGTGAAGCGCTGCGGCGCGAAAAGGAGCACATGACGCGGTTGGCGCAAAGCCTGATTTCGACCCTGGCGCCGCTGGTCAAGGAAGGCAAGGTGCGCGTCACGCAAAACAGTCGTGGCGTAAGCGTGGAAATCAATGCCAGTGTGCTGTTCGATCCAGGCCAGGCGGCGCTGACCGATGAATCGAACCAGGCGCTGCGTGCGGTGGCCGCATTGTTGAAGGATGATCCGCACGCGGTTCAGGTGGAGGGCCATACCGACGATATCCCGATCGGGAACGCGAGCTTTCCGTCGAACTGGGAATTGTCGGCCGTGCGTGCCAGCAGCGTGGTGCGCTTGTTCATCGCCAGCGGGGTGGCGGCCACGTTCC
>JANPCW010000546.1:0-3571 GCA_031431155.1 Janthinobacterium sp.
GATTCGCTTCGAGCTTGGCGAGGCCGCGCAGGCAGGCCGCGTAGGCGAGCAGCGTGTGGCCGAGCGCGCTGCCTGCGCTCCTGAGAGCGGTCGAGTCGGAAAGATCGCGCTGCCAGCGCGAGATTGGCAGCTTGTCGGCGAGATGGCGCAGCAGCGCATTGGCCACGCCGGCGTTGCCCTCGGAATTCTCGAAGTCGATCGGATTGACCTTGTGCGGCATGGTCGAGGAACCGATTTCGCCGGCCTTGGTGCTTTGCTTGAAATAGCCGAGCGAGACGTAGCACCAGATATCGCGGTTCAGGTCGAGCAAGATGGTGTTGGCGCGCGCGATGGCGTCGAACAGTTCGGCCATGTAGTCGTGCGGCTCGATCTGGATGGTGTAGGGGTTGAACACCAGGCCGAGGCGCTGTTCGATCACGGCCTTGGAAAACGCCGGCCAGTCGAACTCGGGGTAAGCCGACAGGTGGGCATTGTAGTTGCCGACCGCGCCATTCATCTTGCCCAGGATTTCCACGCCGGCGATGCGGGCCACGGCACGCTGCAGGCGCGCCACCACGTTGGCCAGCTCCTTGCCAAGGGTGGTCGGGCTGGCCGGCTGGCCATGGGTGCGCGCCAGCATCGACTGGTCGGCGTTACTGTGCGCCATTTCAGTGAGCTTGGCGATCAGGCCCTGCAGCGCCGGCAGCATCACATTGTCGCGCGCGGCCTTGAGCATCATCCCGTGCGAGGTGTTGTTGATGTCTTCCGAGGTGCAGGCGAAGTGAATGAATTCGGACGCCGCCACCAGTTCCGGCACCTCGCTGACCTGTTCCTTGAGCCAGTACTCGACGGCCTTGACGTCATGGTTGGTGACCGCCTCGATCGCCTTGATGCGGGCCGCGTCCTGTTCCGTGAACCCGGCTGCGATCTGGTCGAGCAGCGCGCTGGCACTGGCCGAGAACGGCGCGATTTCGGCAAAGCCGGCGTTCGACAGGGCTTGCAGCCATGCGATTTCGACCTGCACCCGATGGTGCATGAAGCCGGCTTCGGACAGGATGGGGCGCAGTTTGTCGGTCTTGGCAGCGTAGCGGCCGTCCAGCGGGGACAGGGCCGACAACGTGGAGTAGGGTGTAGTTGAGGTCATGGGAAGGGGCACAGTGGGCAAAAACAGAATTTTACCACTGGCGCGGGCCCGAAAAGCGGCGCCGCCGGATCGGCTTTAAGGCGCGCAGTGCCGATGTTATACTATTCGTCAAACACTTACTAAAAACTTCTATGAAACTAATCGGTTCTCTCGCCAGTCCCTTCGTGCGCAAGGTTCGGGTGGTCTTGGCGGAAAAAAAACTCGACTATGTCTACGAGCTGGAAGACGTCTGGGCGGCCGAGACAAAAATCCTCGCCAGTAATCCGCTGGGAAAAGTACCCTGTTTGATCATGGAAGACGGCAGCCCGATGTTCGACTCGCGCGTGATCGTCGACTATCTCGACACCCTCACGCCGGTGTGCAAGTTGTTGCCGCCTAACGGACGCGAGCGCGCCGATATCAAATGCTGGGAAGCGCTGGCCGACGGCGTGCTCGATGCCGCCATCCTGGTACGGCTGGAAAAAATCCTGCGCCCGGCCGAGCAACAAAGCGCAACCTGGATCGAGCGCCAGATGAACAAGGTGCATGCCGGCTTGTCATTGATGTCGCGCAACCTGGCCGATGCCCCGTTTTGCGCCAGCAAACATTACACTCTGGCCGACGTCGCGGTCGGTTGCGCGCTGGGCTGGCTCAGCTTCCGCTTCCCCGAGATCGACTGGCGCGGCCACTATCCGAACCTGGCCAAGCTGTTCGATAAATTATCGGAGCGGGCGTCGTTCAAGGATACCTTGCCCAGGTAAGCACCCCCACCCGCTTAAGCAGCCGAAGCACGCGGCGAGAGGGGAGCAACTCTCAAGAGCAAACGCTCCAGTTCTTTTGCCGGCACCGGCTTGCTGAAATAATACCCCTGCATTTCATCGCAATCGTTGTCGATCAAGAACGTCTGTTGTTGCGCGGTTTCTACGCCTTCAGCGACGATGGTCAGATCAAGGCGATGGCCCAATGCGATCACTGCCATCACAATTGCCTTGTCGTCTTCATTTTCAGGCAGGCTGCTGACAAAAGATTGGTCAATCTTGAGGCGCGCCACCGGAAAATGCTTCAGTGCGCTCAAGCTTGAATAGCCGGTGCCAAAGTCGTCGATCGACAATTGCACGCCCATACCCTGCACGTCCTTCATGGTGGCAATGGCCCGCTCGACGTTCTCCATGATCAGGCTTTCCGTAATTTCCAGCTCAAGATATTGCGCCTCCATTGCGCTCTCGCTCAACGTCGCTGCGACGCTGGAGAGCCAGTTTTTTTCCCTGAACTGTCGCGCTGACACATTCACCGACATCTTGATGGGCGCTATCCCCAGATCCTGCCATGCCTTGTTTTGCTTGCACGCGGTGCGCAACACCCATTCGCCGATGGGAACGATCATGCCGGTTGCTTCAGCGATCGGAATGAAAATCGACGGGGAAATCAGTCCCTGCTCAGGTTGGTTCCAGCGCAATAAAGCTTCGACGCCAACGATTTCACCGGATTTCGACTCAATTTGAGGCTGGTACACCAGCGCGAACTCATCATTGGCGAGCGCTTGGAGCAATCCCTGTTGCAAGAAAATGCGTTCCTGCAACCTGCGGTTCATTTCAGGGGTAAAAAACTGAAAATTGTCACGTCCCAGTTCTTTCGCGCGGTACATGGCGGTATCGGCATTCTTGAGCAAGGTCGTCACGTCAAGACCATCGTATGGATAGGTTGCCAATCCCATGCTGCAGGTCACCCAAAGCATATGATTGTTGATCGACAGCGGCTCTGCGATGCAGTCTCGGATCTTGTCGAGCATGCCAGTGGTGGACTCTGCTTGTTCCGGCTGGTCAAACAAGACGACGACGAACTCATCGCCGCCCAGGCGCACGACGGTGTCGGTGCGCCTGACGACACGCTGCAAGCGCTCGGCCGTCTGTTTCAGTAGTTGGTCCCCAACATCGTGGCCTAGCCCGTCATTGATGGTCTTGAAATTATCCAGGTCAATCAAGACCAGGGTAATGAAGCGATCATAACGTTGCGCATTGAGAATGCCTTGTTTGAGGCGATCCGCCATGAGCAAACGATTGGGCAGGCCGGTCAGGGCATCATGGTGCGCCATATGCACCAGACGCTGCTGCGATTGCCGCACCGCGCGCAACGGCAGCATGCGCAGTGGAATCGCAAGAATCAAGGCAAACACAAGAGCGCCGACCGCAACCAGCAGCGTTTCAATCAGGAGCTCGCGCAGCGACCATTCCACGTGGTAGTAGCCGATCGGCTCGGCTGAGTCAAACAATGCAACATCGTGACTGACGATGGGGCGCGCTAGCGCATCGCCAGCGCTAGCGACGATTACGTTGCGCCCGGCATCCAAAATACTGTAGCTGGCTTGGTATTTTTCCTGGTGAGCGCTGTGTTCGACCAACGTCATTAATTGGTGATCTTCAAAGCGCCACATGACCGGATTTTTATTGATGACATTGCTGACCAGCGACG
>JANPCW010000547.1:0-4984 GCA_031431155.1 Janthinobacterium sp.
CTGTGCCTGGTCGGGATTCTGATATTGCTGGTGCGCCGTTTTTCGAATGAGCGCCTGCGGGCGGTCACGACCTTCAAGGACAAGATCGTCATGCTGTGGATACTGGCCACCTTGCTGCTCGGCTTGTCGTCCATCGTCGCGTCGGCCTCGCATATGGACGGCTACATGATGGTGCAACTGATGACTTGGGCGCAGCACATCGTCACCTTCCGAGGCGACGCCGCCCAATTCATTCTTGAAGCGCCGCTGGTCTTCAAGTTGCACCTGTTCATGGGCATGTCCTTGTTTGTGATCTTCCCGTTCACGCGCCTGGTCCATGTGTGGAGCGGTTTTCGCGCCATCACTTACCTGGGCCGGGCCTACCAACTGGTACGCACCCGCTGATCACTGATTCAATTGGAGGAACATCATGGGCATTGCCGTCAACGGGTTCGAAATAAGCGATCGTGCGATCGCACTGGAATTGCCGCATCATCAAAAGGCGGGCAATCCGCTCAAGAAAACCGTGCATGAACTGGTGTTGCGCACCGTGCTGCTGCAGGAAGCGGAGCGCCTGGGAATTGCTGGGATCGACGCCGATGCGCGGGTCGAAGCCCTGTTCGCACAGGAAGTGCGGGTGCCTGAAGCTGACGAGGCCGCATGCGTCACGTACTATCGCAACCAGACGCAGCGCTTTACCAACGGTGAAATGGTGGAGGCGCGCCACATCCTGTTTCAGATCACGCCGACCGTGCCGCTCGAACTCTTGCGTGAAACGGGCGACGCGGTATTGGCCGAACTGCGCGCCAATCCTGAGCGCTTTGCCGAGCTGGCGCAGCAATATTCAAACTGCGCATCCGGTGCGCTCGGGGGCAACCTGGGTCAGTTGACGCGCGGCCAGACCGTACCGGAATTCGACACCCTGGTATTCCGCCTCGCACCCGGCGAACTGGCCGCACGGCTGCTGGAAACGCGTTTCGGTTTGCATATCGTGCAAGTGCTGCGGCGCGTGGAAGGCAGCTTGTTGCCGTTCGATGCAGTCAAGTCTCAGATTGCCGAAGACCTGAGCCGGCATGCGTGGCAACGCGCGCTGCACCAATACCTGCAAATCCTGGTGGGGCGGGCCACTATCGAAGGCGTGACGCTGGAAGGAGCGGAAAGCCCGCTGGTGCAATAATCTATCTCCGAACCACCCAGCTGGGCCCGGCGCAATTAACCCTGCCGGTGAGTTGGTTATTTTCTCTAAGTAAGTTACCATACGTCAACTGTTCGATTTGTCGGTTCGCCTTTCCCGTTTGAAAAGCGCTGCTCATTGGAATATTGTTGCGTGATCGCTTAGGGAGCCAGCGTGGAGATAGTTGAAGCGGATGTTGTCATTGTCGGTGCTGGTGGAGCCGGTTTGCGGGCCGCCATTGCGGCGGCCGAAACGGACCCGACCCTAAAAATCGCGCTGGTCTCCAAAGTGTATCCGATGCGCAGCCACACGGTCGCGGCCGAAGGCGGTTCGGCCGGCGTGGTGCTGCCCAACGACAGCCTGGACCACCATTTCAACGATACGGTCTCGGGCGGCGACTGGTTGTGCGAACAGGATGTAGTCGAATACTTCGTCGCCAATTGCACGCGCGAAATGGTGCAGATGGAGCACTGGGGCTGTCCGTGGAGCCGCAAGGAAGACGGCCATGTCAACGTGCGCGCGTTCGGCGGCATGAAAATCGAGCGCACCTGGTTTGCCGCCGACAAGACCGGTTTCCACATGCTGCACACACTGTTCCAGACGTCGATCAAGTATCCGTCGATTGAGCGCTTCGATGAGTATTTTTGCGTCGATCTGATCGTTGACGACGGCCGCTGCCAAGGCGTGCTGGCGATCCATATCGGCACCGGCAAGTTCGTGCTGATCAAGGCCAAGTCGGTCATTATCGCCACCGGCGGCGCGGGGCGCGTATTCCGCCAAAGCACCAACGGCGGCATCGTCACCGGCGACGGGATGGCGCTGGCCTACCGCCACGGCGTGCCCCTGCGTGACATGGAATTCATGCAATACCACCCGACCTGCATGCCGGGCACCGGCTTGCTGTTTACGGAAGCCTGCCGTGGCGAAGGCGGGATCCTTGTCAACAAGGACGGCTACCGCTATCTGCAGGATTACGGCCTCGGGCCGCCGGACCCGTGGCCGCGCAAGAAAGCCATGGAACTGGGACCGCGTGATCGGCTGAGCCAGGCGTTCTGGCATGAAGAGCAAAAGGGCCGTACCGTCGACACGGCGCAAGGCTCGGCGGTGCTGCTCGATATGCGCCATCTGGGCGAGAAGCACATTCTTGAACGCTTGCCGCTGATATGCGAAATGGCCAAACGCTTCATGGGGATCGACCCGGTGCTGTCACCGATTCCCGTGCGCCCGGCCGTGCATTACACGATGGGCGGGATCGAGGTCGACGGCAAGTGCGCAGCGCCCTTGCCGGGCTTGTATGCGGTCGGCGAGTGCGCCAGCGTGGGCATTCACGGCGCCAACCGGCTGGGGTCGAATTCTCTGGCCGAATTGTGCGTGTTCGGCAAAGTCGCCGGTGACCAGGCCGCGCACTTTGCGCGTTCCGTGACGCAGGGTTTTTCTCCCGCACTGGAAACACTGGCCAAAGCGTCGCAACAGCGCGCGCTGGCCCTGGTCAAGCGCGAGGATGGCCATGAGCGCATTTCCGTGCTGCGGCGCGAAATGGCGGTCAGCATGGAACGCGGCTGCGGCATTTACCGCACTGGCCCGGAGATGCAAGCGACCTGCGACAAGCTCGATGAATTGCGCGAGCGCTATCGCAACGTGAAGGTCGACGACAAGTCGAGCGTGTGGAACACCGACTGGCTGCAGGCCATCGAACTGGGTTTTCAGCTGGAAGTGGCGCAGTCCATGGCGTACTCGGCACTGAACCGCAAGGAGTCGCGCGGCGCGCACCAGCGCATCGATGGCTATGAAGAGCGCGACGACGTCAACTTCTTGAAGCACTCGCTGGCCACCTATGCGGGCGACGGCGTGCCGCGCATTAGCTATGGCGACGTAAAGATCACCAAATCGGCACCGGCCGTGCGCGCCTATGGCGCAGCGGGCGAAAAAGCCGAGCATGGCATGAAGGAGGTCGCACATGGCTGAGAGCGCGAACGGGAACGCCAGAGTCATTCAGATGGACGTGCTGCGCTACCGGCCGGAGCAGGATACTGAGCCGTTTCTCCAGACTTTTTCGGTGCCTTTCACCGACGACATGTCGGTGCTGCAGGGCTTGCAATACATCAAGGACGAGCTCGACAGCACGCTGTCCTATCGCTGGTCGTGCCGCATGGCCATTTGCGGCAGTTGCGGCATGATGATCAACGGCGTGCCCAATCTGTCATGCCACACTTTCTTGCGCGATTTTTACCCCGATAAAGTGCGGGTCGAGCCGCTCGACCATTTTCCGATCGAGCGCGACCTGGTGATTTCGGCCGACGATTTCATCGGCAAACTGGAAAGCATCAAACCTTACATCGTGGCCAAGGAAGTGCGCCGGCTGGACCAGGGCGAATATCTACAAACGCCGGCCGAGCGCGACCGCTACGAGCAGTTCAGCTCGTGTATCAATTGCATGCTGTGTTACGCGGCCTGCCCGCAATACGGCATCGACTCGGACTTCATCGGCCCCGGCATCATGGCGCTTTTACACCGCTACAACGAGGATAGCCGCGACGGCGCAAAGGCCGAGCGCATGGCTATCGTCAGCGCGGAAGAGGGCGTGTGGAACTGCACGGCAGTCGGCTATTGCTCAGAGGTGTGCCCGAAAGGCGTCGATCCGGCCAATGCGGTCAATATCAACAAGATCAACAGCGCGAAAAATTACTTTTTCAGTTTTCTGAAACCCAAGGAAGCCACCCAATGAGCGATACGCGAAGCGATGCACGCCGCCCATACGTGCGGCCAATGGCGGGATGGTGGCGCAAGAATCCTTTTTTCGTGCGCTACATGATGCGCGAAGCAACCGCCCTGGTGGTCGCGGCGTATGCGCTCTACCTGCTGGTCGGGCTGGTATGCCTGTCCAGAGGCGAAACGGCGTATAACGGCTGGCTGCAATCGTTGGGCAGCCCGGGGTCGATCATGCTGCATCTGGCGGCGCTGGTGGCGATGCTTTACCACACCTGGACCTGGTTCGAGATCATGCCCAAGACCCTGCCGCCGATGATTTTCAACGGCAAGCGGGTGTCGGCGGGCGTGATTACGTGGAGCGGCGTGGCAGCGGCAGTCGCGAGCACGCTCTTGCTGTTTGCTATCTTCTGGAGTCTGCAGCCATGAACGCACGCATCAAGACACGCTCGAATGCACCGATTTTCTGGGCTTTATTTGGCGCCGGCGGCATGCTGTCGGCACTGACCGGCCCGGTTCTGGTGTTCACGATCGGCATCGCAATTCCGCTGGGATTCCTGCTGCCGCGTGAAGCGATGAGCTATCAGAATATGCTTCTGTTTGCCCAGCATATCGTGGGAAAACTCTTCCTGCTCGCCATCATCGCGCTCTACCTGTGGCACGCGGCGCACCGTATCTTCAAGAGCTTGCATGACGTCGGTATTCATCCAAGCATTCAGTCCAAGCTGGCCTGTTATGGCTCGGCGCTGCTCGGTACCGTCATTGCCGTTTATTGCGTACTAGCGGTCGGATTTTGATAGCGCGATAACCGCAAGCGCGCCGGGTTGTCGCAAAACGAGCCAGTTCAATCGGACCGCTGCAGCAATAAAAATGCCGGTTGGTTTCCCAACCGGCATTTAACCGTGCGTCCAATTTCTTTAGCGCAAATACTGCTTAAAACTTGTAGCGCAGTCCAATTGATAGCATGTCAGATTTTGCATCAGCACCTTGCTTATCAAATACCTTACCGAAATTTTCATATTCGGCGACCAGCGCGATATTTTTCGAAAAATTGTACGCAGCACCAACACCGATAATCGCTGCAGTGTTATTGAATTTCTCGCTTCCGCTGATATTGCCTACTGT
>JANPCW010000548.1:0-1958 GCA_031431155.1 Janthinobacterium sp.
AGCCAGGGAACGGTTTCGCGCAGGGAATTGATCAAATGGGGGTTATTCACGGCCGGCGGCGTGCTCGCGGCGAAACACGGTTTGAACCCTTTCCTCGGCAACGCATATGGCGCCATTCCCACCGGCATCCCAAGCAGCCCGCTATTCGGCGTCTTGCCATTCACGCAGGCGATGCCGCGCTTCGATTTACTGGAACGCAAGGATGCAAAAAAACTCACCCCGGCTCCTACAGCGCAGTGCAATGTCACCCAGATACCTTGTCATCACGCGCTGCCAGGAGTGCGGCCGGGCGATACCGGCCCCATCGAGGGGCGTCCTCCTGGCGCAATCTGGGCACACCAGAGGTTTCATGATTTTTATCCAAAAGTTGCCATCGAGGCCACACAAGAAGGCGCCAAAACCAACGACAGCTACAATCCGGGCGTCCCGTCGAAGCTCAATTCCGGCATCAACCCGCTAACGCCGATCCCGCCCGCATTTCACCCTGGACTGCCAGTGCAGTCGCCGCTCAAGGTGTGGACCTTCAACGGAACCGTCCCACCCAAGCTGGCCATCGGTGTGTACGGCGAGCCCATCCTATTTCGCCACCACAACAAGCTGCCGTTCAACCAAGGCTCCAATGGCGGCTTCGGGCGCCATACCATCAGCACCCACGAGCACAACGGGCATCACGGCGCCGAGAATGACGGGTTCACGGGCGCCTTCTTTTACCCCGGTCAGTTCTATGATTACCACTGGCCGATCGTGCTGGCCGGATTTAACACCATCAACTCGAGCGCCACCGATCCCCGGGCCGGCGCGCCCAATGGCAGCGGCGGCATCAACAAGATTCCGGGCGACTGGCACGAGACCATGAGCACGCACTGGTTCCATGACCATATGTTCAGTTTCACGGCGCAAAATGTATACAAGGGCAATGCTGCGATGTTCAACCTGTACAGCGCGCTCGATCGCGGCAACGAGGCGATCAACGACGGCGTCAACCTACGCCTGCCGAGCGGCAGGTCCAAGGATTACGGCAACCTCGACTACGACGTCAACCTGATGATCGCCGACAAAGCCTGGGATCGGAACGGCCAGCTCGCGATGGATATTTTCGACTTCGACGGTTTCCTGGGCGACCGGATGACGGTCAACCTGGCCTTTAAGCCCTACTTCGAAGTTGAGCGCCGCAAGTACCGCTTCCGCATCCTCAATGCCAGCGTGTCGCGCTTCTTCAAGATCTCACTCAGTGACGGCAAGCCGATGATCTGGATTGGCAACGACGGCAACCTGTTGCCGGGCCCGATCATGGTCACGGAACTGGACCAACAGGGCATCGCCGAGCGCTACGACATCGTGATCGATTTTTCCCGCTATACGGTCGGAGCCAGGGTCTCGATGGTGAACCTGGCCGAACATGACGACGGCAAGGGGGTCAAGAAGGACTTGACGCTTGGAGAAGCCCTTTCGGGCAAATCGCCCGACCCGTGCGTGGGCAAATTCCTCGAATTTCGTATCGTGCGCGACCCGCCCGTGCCCGATGTCAGCCAGGTGCCGGCTGTCCTGATCCCGAACCCCGACCTGTCGCTGATTCCGGTGGCGCGGGAACGTGTGTTCGAATTTGGACGCGGTGCCAAACAGAATACCTTCGATCCGGACTCGTCGGCTTTCGGGCCATGGGGAGTGAAGACCGACGGCGGGCGCATGCTGGCCGCGGATTTCGGGCGCATCTCTGCGCTGCCCAAAGCGGGCACCCGCGAGATCTGGACCTTGCGCAACGGCGGCGGAGGCTGGGATCACCCTATCCACATTCACTTCGAGGAAGGCCAGATCCTCGAGCGCAACGGCCGCGCAGCCAATGTGCCGCCTTGGGAAAAAGGCCGCAAGGACGTTTATCGGCTGCGGCCGGGCGGAAGCTTGAAGCTCACGATGCAGTTCCGCGACTGGGGCGGAATGTTCATGGAGCATTGCCACAA
>JANPCW010000549.1:0-12526 GCA_031431155.1 Janthinobacterium sp.
CACCGGGGCGGGTCACGCTACTGCGGCACGCCGTCAATCAGGGCAAGGGCGCGGCCGTGCTGACCGGTTTCGCCCATGCTGCACGCCAAGGCTACACCCACCTGCTGCAGATCGACGCCGACGGCCAGCACTGTGCGGCCGATATTCCCCGCTTTTTGGCGCTGGCGCAGGAGCAGCCCGATGCGATCATCGCCGGTTATCCGGTCTACGATCACTCGGTGCCGGCCTTGCGCCTGTACGCGCGCTACCTGACCCACGTCTGGGTCTGGATCAATACACTCTCGTTCGCCATCCGCGATTCGATGTGCGGGATGCGGGTCTATCCGGTCGCGCCGGTGCTGGCGCTGATGGCGCGCGCCCAGATTGGCCGGCGCATGAATTTTGACACCGACATCCTGGTGCGCCTGTTTTGGGATGGCCACGCCGTGCTCAATGCACCGACCCGGGTCGGCTATCCGAGCGACGGGGTGTCCCATTTCCGGCTCTGGCGCGACAACCTGCTCATTACGCGCATGCACACGACCCTGTTTTTCGGCATGCTGCTGCGCTTGCCCACGCTGCTAGCACGCAAATGGCGAACGCGATGATACCGACGCCGATGCCGACCCCAGCTGCCGGGCGCCACTGGTCCTCGATCAACGAGGTCAGCTTCGTGGCCGGCATGCGCCTGCTGTGCTGGATTTGCCGCGTGTTCGGGCGCTGGCCGTTCCGCACCGTGCTGTACCCGGTGCTGGGCTGGTATTTGCTGACCAATCCTTCGGCGCGGCGCGCGTCCGCCGATTACCTGCGCCGGGTCGGCGCCTACAGGCACGTCCCCGCCCACACTCCGGCCGGACTGACGGGCGTGCTGCGCCACTTCGGCTCGTTCGCCGAGAGCATCCTCGACAAGATGCTGTTGTGGGGCGGACGCTTCGACACCGCCAGCGTACAGTTTTTCGGGCATGAGCAAATGCAAAGGCGGATCGACAGCAAGCAGGGCGCCCTGATCGTGTGCTCGCATTTCGGCAACGTCGAATTGTGCCGCGTCATGTCGCACCAGCGCGCCGGATTGAAGCTGACCGTGCTGGTGCACACCAAGCATGCGCAGGCGTTCAACCGGATGCTGGGGCAGATCGATCCGCGCAGCCAGCTCAATTTGCTGCAAGTGACCGAGATGACGCCTGCCACCGCCATCTTGCTGGCGGAAAAAATCGCGCAGGGCGAGTTCGTGGTGATTGCCGGCGACCGGGTCCCGGTTTCCCCCAATCCGCGCGTGGCGCTGGCCAGCTTCCTGGGCCAGCCGGCCGCTTTTCCCGTCGGCCCTTATGTGCTGGCCAGTATTTTGCAGTGCCCGATTTATCTGCTGTTCTCCATGCGCCACGGCCGCGGCGCGCAAGTTCATTTCGAGCTGTTGCGCGAATCGGTTAGTCTTCCGCGCAAGGGGCGCGACGCGGCACTGGCCGTGCTGGCGGCCGACTACGCGGCTCGGCTCGAGCATTACTGCGCGCGCGCGCCGCTCCAATGGTTCAATTTTTACGATTTTTGGCATTCACCTAATCTGGACATGACTGATGCATCCCGCTGACTTGAAAACCACCCAACGCGCGGTCCAATTTGACCGCAACCGCCTTCGCATCGAAGACATCGTTGATATCGCAAAAGGCAAGGCCTGCGCGACGCTGTCGCCGGATCCCGAGTTTCGCGCCGCCATCGCGCGCGGCGCCGATTTCCTGGACCGCCTGCTGCGCGAGGATGGCACCATTTACGGCGTGACCACCGGCTACGGCGACTCTTGCACCGTGACCGTGCCGCCCGAGCTGATCGCCGAACTGCCGCACCATCTGTACACCTATCACGGCTGCGGCCTGGGCGAATACCTGACACCGGCCCAGACGCGGGCCGTGATGGCGGTGCGCCTGGCCTCCTTGTCGAAGGGGTTTTCCGGTGTCAGCGTGGCTTTGCTGGAACAGATCGCGCGCCTGCTGGAAGCCGGTTTGCTGCCACTGATTCCGTGCGAAGGCTCGGTTGGCGCCAGCGGCGACCTGACCCCGCTGTCCTACCTGGCCGCGGTCCTGTGCGGCGAGCGCGAAGTGTGGCGCGACGGCGTGCATTTGCCGGCCGCGCAGGCGCTGCGTGAAGCGGGCATCGCACCGCTGCGCCTGCGCCCCAAGGAAGGCCTGGCCATCATGAACGGCACTGCCGTGATGACGGCGCTCGCCTGCCTGGCCTATGACCGCGCCGCCTACCTGACCCAGCTTGCCACCCGCATCACGGCCATGGCATCGTTTGCGCTGGACGGCAATGCGCACCATTTCGATGAAACCCTGTTTTCGGTCAAGCCGCATCCCGGCATGCAGCACGTGGCCGGCTGGCTGCGTCAGGATCTGCTGTGCGGGGGCGAACAGGTCGAACAGGTTGAACGAAATAGCAAACGCCTGCAGGACCGTTATTCGATCCGTTGCGCGCCGCACGTGATCGGGGTGCTGGCCGACGCGCTGCCGTTTTTCCGCCAGTCGATCGAAAATGAGCTCAACAGCGCCAACGACAATCCGATCATCGACGCCGAAGGCGAACGCGTGCTGCATGGCGGCCATTTCTACGGCGGCCATATCGCGTTTGCGATGGACGGCATGAAGAATGCGGTGGCCAACCTGGCCGACCTGCTGGACCGCCAGATGGCGCTGCTGGTCGATAGCCGCTACAACCATGGCTTGCCGGCCAACCTGTCGGGCATGCAAGGGCCGCGCGCGGCGATCAACCATGGCCTCAAGGCGCTCCAGATCAGCGCCTCGGCCTGGACCGCGGAAGCGCTCAAGCTGACCATGCCGGCGTCGGTGTTTTCGCGCTCGACCGAGTGCCACAACCAGGACAAGGTCAGCATGGGCACGATCGCCGCGCGCGACTGCCTGCGCGTGCTCGAACTGACCGAGCAGGTGGTCGCCGCGCTGCTGATCACGGTGCGCCAGGGCGTCTGGCTGCGCTGCCGCGTCAATCCCGGGCATGCGCCGCAGGCGTCGCTGCAACAGATGATGGAAGCGCTTGGCGCGGACATCGCGCCGATCGAGGAAGACCGCCGGCTCGAGCCGGATCTGCGCGTGCTGCTGGAGCGCATGCGCAGCCAGGCCTGGACGCTGTATGCGTAGAACCGGAAAGCCCAGTCGCTGGTTCGCCGAAACCGAGATGCAGGTGCAGTTCTTCGACCTGGACCCGATGGAAATCGTCTGGCACGGCCGCTATGTGAAGTATCTGGAAGTGGTGCGCTGCGCTCTGCTCGACAGCATCGACTACAACTACCTGCAGATGAAACAGTCCGGCTATGCCTGGCCTGTGATCGACATGCATTTGCGTTACGTCGCATCGGCCACCTTCGGCCAGCGCCTCAAGCTGCGGGCCGATATCGTGGAGTGGGAAAACTGTCTGAAAATCGATTATCTGATCACCGACGCGCTCACCGGCCGTCGCCTTAACCGCGCCAGCACGACCCAGGTCGCGGTGGACATGGCAAGCGGGGAAATGTGCTTTGTATCGCCGCCCGTGCTATTTGAAAAACTGGGAGTTCAACCCGCATGAAACGTATCCATCAATTTATGCTTGCAGGGCTTTGCCTTGCAACCTGCAGCACCGGCTTGCGGGCTGCAACCCCGGCTGCCGCCCCGGCCCCGGCCAGCCCGTCAGTGGTAAAGATTCAGGCCATGCTGGCCAAGCCGAAGGTATTGTGCGGCCGCTTCGACCAGATCAAGCAGCTGACCGGGATGAAGAAGGCGCTGGCCTCGAACGGACGCTTTTGCGTGGTCGCCGGCAAAGGCGTGCTGTGGCGCACCTTGCAGCCGTTCCCCAACACCTTGCGTTTGACGCGCGACGAAATCGTCCACTTCCAGGGCGAGCGCGTGGCCATGCGGCTGGAAGCGAAACAGGAGCCGACGGTGCGCATGATCAACAGCGTGCTGTTCTCGCTGCTGGCGGGCGACCTGGCGCAGCTCGAAACCTTGTTTGAAGTCGATGGCAGCTCGGATGCGGCCAGCTGGAAGGTCGCGCTCAAGGCGCGCGAACCGGCGCTGGCCAAGGCGGTGGGCGCAATCGCGCTCGATGGCGCCGCCTACGTCAAGAATATCAACATCAGCGAAGCGAGCGGCGACCGCACCGCCATCGCGTTCTCTGAAATCAAGACCGGCGATACTGCCATCACGGCGCAGGAGGCAGCGTTATTTTGATTCGGCGTAAAGGACTGGCCCTGGCGTGGGCCTTGGTGGTGTGCCTGCTGCTGGCGCATAACGCCTACCTGTGGCTGGGCCAACGGATCGTGCCCGACACCGATATCCTGGCCTTGCTGCCGGTGCAGGAGCGCGACCCGGTCTTGCAGCAATCGTTTACGCACATGGTCGATGCGGCCCAGCAGCGCGTCATCGTGCTGGTCGGCGCGCCCGACTGGGCCGAGGCGACCCGCGCGGCCGACGCCTATAGCGCCGTGCTGGCCACGCGCGCCGACGTAATCGAAGCGGTCAGGCTGACCGACGACACCCAGAGCGACTGGCTGGCGCCATTCCAGAAGCACAGCTTAAGCCTGTTGACTGCGCAGCAGGAAAGCGCGCTGCACGCGCAACCGGCGCAGTTCTGGACCGATGCCGCGCTGAGCAAGCTGTACGCGGCGTTCTCCGGCCCCAAGCTGGGGGCATATCGGGATGATCCATTCGGCTTGTTTGGCGGTTGGGTGCAGGAGCGCGCGCAGGAGACCCCGGTGCGGCCGCGCGACGGGCGCCTGTTCGTGGCCGACGCCGAGCGCCAGTTCGTGCTGATGCCGTTGACCTTGAAGGCGCCCGCGTTCTCGATGACGGCGCAAGAGACGGTGCTGCCGCTGCTTGAAAAAGCGGCGGCGGCGGCGCACCGGGCCGCGCCAACGGCGCAGGTGGTCCAAGCCGGCGTGATCCTGCATGCCGCTGCGGCAGGGCGCCAGGCCAGCCGTGAAATGTCGACCATCGGGATCGGATCGCTGATCGGCATCGTCTTGCTGATGTGGCTGACCTTCCACTCGTTCAAACCGATCGCCCTGATCCTGCTGTCGATCGGTATCGGCTTTCTCGGTTCGTTGTCGATCTGCTGGATCCTGTTTGAACGGATTCATTTGCTGACCCTGGTGTTCGGCGCCAGCCTGATCGGCGTGGCACAGGATTATGGAATCTACTTCCTGTGCAACCGCCTGAGCGCGGATCCGGCGCTCACCTCCGCCCGTTTGCTAAAGCGCCTGCTGCCGGGCCTAGGCCTGACCCTGCTGGCGGCCGTAATCGGTTATCTGGGCCTGGCGCTCACGCCTTTCCCCGGGCTGCGCCACATGGCCGTGTTTTCCGTCCTGGGCCTGGTGTTTGCTTGGCTCACGGTAGTTTGCTGGTTCCCGCTGCTGGTGAGCGCGCACACGCTCAAAAGCGGCAAGCTGGCGCAGTGCTATGGCGCCGCGCTGGCGCACTGGCCGCGCCTGCAAACGAACCGGGCCACGCTGGCGCTGCTGCTGGTGTTTGTCCTTGGCGCCGCTTTCGGCATTTCCCGCCTTGGCGTCAACGACGACATCCGCCTGTTGCAAACGCCACCCAAGCAGCTGGTCAGCGACCAAATCAAACTGAGTAAATTGCTCGATGCGCCGACCCCGGTCCAGTATTTCCTGGTGCGCGGCGCTTCGGCAGAAATTGTCCTGCAGCGCGAGGAAAGCCTGAAGCGGCGGCTCGATCCGCTCATTGCACAGCACCGCATTTCGGGCTATCAGGCAATGTCGAACTGGGTGCCGTCAGCCAAGACCCAGGCTGAGCGGCGCGCGCTGATCGAGACTAAGCTGCTGGCCGAGGGCGGACCGTTGTCCCAGCTGGCGGCCAAGATCGGGGAGGATGCAAGCTGGGCCGGCCAGACCCGGGCCCACTTGCTGGCGTCCGGCGCGCCGATGACGGTGCCGCAGTTCCTGACGACGCCGGCCAGTGAAGCGTGGCGCCACCTATGGCTGGGCCAGGTTGGGAGCGAGCACGCCAGCATCGTCGCGCTGCGCGGCCTGGGCAACGCCGGCCTGCCCCAGCTCGCGCACGCCGGCGACGGGCTGGCCGGCGTGCAATGGGTCGATAAGGTGGCTGAGATTTCGTCGGTGCTGGGACGCTACCGCCAGTACATGGGCTGGGTGGTTCTGGGCGCTTACCTGGTGGTATTCGGGCTGCTGTATCCGCGCTACCGGCGCCGCACCTGGCGCGTGCTGGCCCCGACCTTGGTGGCCAGCGTTGCCACGCTGGCCTTGCTCGGCCTGGCGTCACAGAACCTGCAATTGTTTCACGTGCTGGCGCTGATGCTGTTGCTGGGCGTCGGTGTCGACTACGGTATTTTCATGCAGGAGCATCCGGAGCGGCGCAATCCGACGCCATGGCTGGCGGTGGGCTTGTCGGCTGCTAACACGATCCTTTCCTTCGGATTGCTCGGCTTGAGCCGCACTCCTGCGCTACAGGCCTTCGGTTTGACGATGTTAATCGGTACCGCCCTGGTCTGGCTGATCGTCCCTTGTTTTGTTTCAACTACAGAAAGCACCCATGCACCAACAAGCTCAGTGTGAGTCGGTCGAAATACTGATCGTGGGCGCCGGCCCGGCCGGTTCGGTGGCCGCCGCGCTGCTGCGCCAACAGGGTCGCCAGGTGCTGGTGATCGAGCGCGAACAGTTTCCCCGCTTTTCGATCGGCGAGAGCCTGCTGCCGCAAAGCATGGAATATTTGGAGCAAGCCGGCATGTTGCAAGCCGTGGTCGAGGCCGGGTTCCAGTTCAAGAACGGCGCTGCCTTCATGCGCGACGGCTGCTACACCGATTTCGATTTCCGCGACAAGCACAGCCCCGGCTGGGGCACCACCTACCAGGTGCAGCGCGCCGATTTCGACCACCTGCTGGCCAAGGAGGCTGAGCGCTTCGGCACCGAAATCCGCTATCGGCATGAAGTGACGGCCGTCGCGCTGGCAGAGTCGGAACAGCAGGGTCCGCGCGTGACGGTGAAAGCGCCGGACGGTCGCCTGTATCAGGTCGAGGCCCAATTCATGCTCGACGCCAGCGGCTTCGGGCGCATTCTGCCGCGCTTGCTCAAGCTGGAAACGCCGTCCAATTTTCCGGTGCGCGGCGCACTGTTCACGCACGTCCAGGACGGCATCACCGAGCCTGGTTTCGACCGCAACAAGATCCGGGTCACGGTGCATCCCGCGCACGACGACGTCTGGTTCTGGACCATTCCGTTTGCCGGCGGGCGCTGCTCGCTGGGCGTGGTGGCAGAAACCAGTTTCCTGGCCAGGTTCGAGGGCACGGAAACGGAGCGCCTGCGCGCGATCGTGGCCCAAGACCCGTCCCTGCAAACCCTGCTCGCCAATGCGGCATGGGACACGCCAGCACGCCAGATCGTGGGCTACTCGGCCAACGTCGAGTCGCTCTGGGGCAGGGGCTACGCTTTGCTCGGCAATGCCGGCGAGTTTCTCGATCCGGTGTTTTCGTCGGGCGTGACGATCGCGTTCAAGTCGGCCAGTCTGGCCGCGGCCGCGCTGCAACGCCAGTTCGCCGGCCAGACAGTCGACTGGCAAGCCGAGTACGGGGCGCCGCTGCGAAAAGGCGTGGACACCTTCCGCGCCTTCGTCGAATCCTGGTACGCGGGGGGCTTTCAAAAGGTTATTTTTCACCGCGGCCAGCAGCCGGAAATCCGGCGCATGATTGCCGCTATTCTGGCCGGCTACGCGTGGGATCAGGGAAACCCGTTCGTGAAAGACACGGCGCGCCGCCTGGCCGCGCTGGAGGCACTATGCACGCCGCAGTGATGCGCGCGATTGCGCCGCCTGCATTGCTGACACTGACACTGGCGCTGGCGGGGCTGCTGGCGGGCTGCGCCAGCATCCCGCCAGCGTCGGCACCGCAGCGCTTGGGCCTCAAGCTTGCACCGGCGGCGCTGGGCCAGGCGCTCAGCGTGCAGCAGCATTTGAAGGTCGAACGCAATGGCCGGATCGACGAACTCGATGCCGCGCTGGAAGTGGACGCCGGACATCTTGAACTGGTCGGCCTGGCCTTCGGTCAGCGCGTCCTGAGCCTAAGCTACAATGGCAAGGAACTCACTTCCTGGCGCCACGTGATGCTGCCGTCCCAGGTGCGGGCCGAGGACGTGCTGGAAGACCTGCAGCTGACGCTGTGGCCGGCCGCCGCGATCGCCCAAGGCTTGCCAGCGGGCTGGAGGATTGAAGACCAGGGCTTGCGGCGCACGCTGTACCGCGACCAGCGCGTGGTCGCGACCATCGCTTACAGCGGCCTGCCGCGCTGGAGCGGCACTGTTACCCTTGAAAATTTGCGTTACAACTACCGCCTGACGATCCAGTCGGCACCCTAGGCGCGGAATCGATGAAATTGTTTTTAAATGAATGCGGCATCGTGTGCGCCCTGGGCCACACCCACAGCACGATCAAGCGGCGCTTGCTCGACGATGCCCAAAGCGGGCTGGCGCCGACCGATCAATGGTCGCCCGGGCGCATGCTGGCGCTGGGCCGGGTCGAGGCCGAGGCCGAGGCCGAACTGCCGGATGGAGGCGCGCTGCCGCGCGAGTTGCGTAGCCGCAACAACCAGCTGGCGCTGGCTGCGCTGGCCCAGATACGGCCGGCGGTCGACGCCGCCATTGCGCGCTTTGGCGCCGATCGGATCGGCATCGTAATCGGCACCAGCACCTCCGGCATCGCCAACACCGAAAGCGCGCTGCGCTTGCAGGTCGCCACCGGCGCCTTGCCCGAATCGTTTCACTACGCCCAGCAGGAAATGGGGTCGCCGGCCGCCATGCTGGCGCTCGAACTGGGGGTGAGCGGCCCGGCCTACGTGCATTCGAGCGCGTGTTCGTCGAGCGCGAAGGCGATGGCCAGCGCGGCGCGCCTAATCAAGATGGGGCTGTGCGATGCGGTACTGACGGGCGGCGTCGACTCCCTGTGCGCATTCACCGTGGCCGGATTCTCTGCCCTGGAATCGGTCAGCGCGGCCCCGTGCAATCCGCTTTCGGCCAACCGCAACGGCATCAATCTGGGCGAGGGCGCCGCGCTGTTTTTGATGAGCGCGGAACCGGCCGTGGTGGCACTGTGCGGCTGGGGCGAATCGTCCGATGGACACCACATGTCGGCCCCGGATCCGGCCGGCGGCGGTGCGCGGCTGGCGATCGGGCAGGCGCTGGCGCGCGCCGGCATCGAACCGCAACAGATCGATTACATCAACCTGCACGGTACCGCCACCATTCAAAACGATGCGATGGAGTCGCGCGTGATTCATGATCTGTTCGGCGCGTCGGTTGCGGTCAGCTCGACCAAACCGTTCACCGGTCATGCGCTGGGCGCGGCGGCTGCGATCGAGGCCGCCTTATGCTGGCTGGCGATGCAGGACGATAATGGCGACGGCAAGTTGCCGCCGCAGTTGTGGGACGGGATCCCCGATCCGGCCCTGCCAACGCTCAACATCGTGGCGCCGGGCACGAGGCTGGGGCGGCCCCTGCGCTGGGCGATGAGCAATTCGTTTGCGTTTGGCGGCTCGAACGCCACTCTGGTGCTGGGCCGGATCCAATGAAGCTTCCCGCTATTGAGACCCTGGTGCCGCACGAAGGCGCGATGGTCTTGCTCGATCGCCTGATCACGGCGGACGCGGAAAACCTGTGCGCCGAAGTGGTGATCGGTCCGGCCACGCAGTTTTGCGACGGCCAGGGCGTGGGCGCCTGGGTCGGGGTCGAGTATATGGCGCAGGCGGTCGCGGCCTATGCCGGGTATGCGGCGAGCCTGCGCGGCGCACCGGTCAAGATCGGTTTTTTGCTCGGTGCGCGCCGCTATGAGTGCAGTCTGCCGCTGTTCGCGCTGGGCAGCGTGCTGCGGGTGCATGTGCAGCGCGTGCTGCAAGGGGCGAATGGCTTGGGCGCCTTTGAATGCCGGATCGACGATCTGGCCTCGGGCGCAACGCTCGCCACGGCCACCATCACGGTATTTGAGCCCGAGAATGTGTCTGATTTTTTGCAACGGAGTTCGCAATGAGCAGTATCGATAAAAGTGTGCTGGTGACCGGCTCGTCGCGCGGCATCGGCAAGGCGATTGCGCTGCGCCTGGCGCGCGATGGCTACAATATAGTGTTGCATTGCCGCAGCCAGCGCGCCGAGGCCGACGCCGTCGCGCAGGCGATCCTGGCGCTGGGCCGTCAAGCGCGCGTGCTGCAGTTCGATATCGGCGAGCGCGAGGCCACGGCCGAGGCGCTGTTGTCCGACATCGAACAGCACGGCTGCTATTACGGGGTGGTGTGCAATGCCGGGGTGGCGCGCGACAACGCGTTTCCGGCCATGTCGGGCCAGGACTGGGACCTGGTCCTGCACACCAACCTGGACGGCTTCTACAACGTGCTCAATCCGTTGGTGATGCCGATGGTACAGCGCCGCAAGCCGGGCCGGATCGTGACCTTGGCGTCGGTGTCGGGCCTGATCGGCAACCGCGGGCAGGTCAACTACAGCGCGGCCAAGGCCGGCATCATCGGCGCCACCAAGGCGCTGGCGCTGGAATTGGCCAAGCGCGCCATCACCGTCAATTGCGTGGCGCCGGGCCTGATCGCGACCGACATGGTGCGCGAGGTGCGCGACGAAGCGCTCGAGGAAGCGCTCAAAATGATACCGGCGCGCCGCATCGGCCAGCCGGAAGAGGTGGCGGCGGCCGTCAGTTTCCTGATCGGCGAGGATGCCGCGTATGTGACGCGCCAAGTGATCTCGGTCAATGGAGGCATGGCATGAACCGGCGTGTGGTGGTGACCGGGATGGCCGGCATCAGCCCGCTGGGCAATGACTGGGGCACGCTGCGCGAACGACTGGGACAGTACCGCAACGCGATCACGCGGATGGAGCAGTGGGCCGACTACGAAGGCTTGAATACCCGGCTGGGCGCGCCGGCCGCGCCGTTCGAGTTGACCGAGCGCTATCACCGCAAGGCCACCCGCAGCATGGGCCGGGTCGCGCTGATGGCCACCCGCGCCAGTGAGCTGGCCCTGATCGACGCCGGCCTGCTGGGTCATCCGTTGGTCACCAGCGGACAGATGGGGATCGCGTTCGGCTCGTCGGCCGGCACTCCGAGCGCGATTGGCGACTTCGGACGCATGATCGAGGAGCGCTCCACCAGGGGCATCAACGCGACCACCTATATCAAGATGATGGCGCACACGGCACCCGTGAATGTCGGCGTGTTCCTGGGCGTGACCGGGCGCGTGATCACCACCTCCTCGGCCTGCACCTCGGGCAGCCAGGGGATCGGTTATGCGTACGAAGCGATCCGCAGCGGCAAACAGACCGCGATGATCGCCGGCGGCGCCGAAGAACTGTGCGCGACCGAGGCGGCCGTGTTCGACACCCTGTTCGCCACCAGTGTGCGCAACGACGACCCCGGCAGCACGCCGCGCCCGTTCGATGCGACCCGCGACGGGCTGGTGATCGGAGAGGGCGCCGGCTGCCTGATCCTGGAAGAGCTGGAACACGCAGTGGGACGCGGGGCCACCATCCGCGCCGAGTTGGTCGGCTTTGGCACCAATAGCGACGGCAGCCACGTGACCCAGCCCAACGCGGCGACCATGAAGGTCGCGATGCAACTGGCGCTGGCCGACGCCGGCCTTGATGCTGGCGCGATCGGTTATGTGAATGCGCACGGCACCGGCACCATGCAGGGCGACATCGCCGAGTCGCATGCGACGGCGCAGGTATTCGGCAACAAGGTGCCCATCAGTTCGCTGAAAAGCTATATGGGGCACACCTTGGGCGCGTGTGGCGCGCTGGAGGCGTGGATCAGCATCGAGATGATGCGCGAGGGCTGGTTCGCCCCCACCATCAATCTCGAGCAAGTCGATCCGCAATGCGCCGATCTCGATTACATCATGGGCCAGGGCAGGGTGCTCGAATGCGACTATGTGATGTCGAATAATTTTGCGTTTGGCGGCATCAACACGTCGCTGATATTCAAAAAATACCGCTAACGGCGACCAGGCAGTTGGTTGCAGTTTTGTTTGTTGTTCACCAAGGAAAAAAATGAAAAAAACGATCTCCGTAATGGCAGTCTTGGGCGCAGTCATGGTCAGCGCAATTCCGGTCCAAGCGGCCGACACCAAAGTCATGCTGCCGATCGCCGGCGGGCTGGCAGCCAACGACGCCCAGAACCGCTTGGGCGATTCCGTCAAATTCTACTTCGCCAATCAGTCAACGCCGAAAGTGCTGAAAAAGCTCGGCTCCGACACGACCAACCTGAAAACCAACGCGTTCGCCAAAACGAACGAAAAGGCGTGCAACTGGGTCTTCCTGTCCGGTCTGCTGTCCCTGCAAAAACGCGCCAAGGAAATGGGTGCCAATGCGGTCGTCAACATCACCAGCAACTATGACAACATCGAAAACCCAAGCGCGACCGAGTTTGAATGCCATGTGGGTGCAATCATGGCCGGCGTTGCGTTCAAGGGTGACTTGGTGACGATCGCCGAAAAATAATCGGGCGCGACCATGGCGTGCGTTGCCGCAGTCTGGCTGGTCGATGGCCGC
>JANPCW010000550.1:0-13570 GCA_031431155.1 Janthinobacterium sp.
CCCGGTCGGCCACGAAATAGCCGTGCCGTTCAAACTGGAAACGTTGATCCGGCAGTGCCGCCGCCATGCCCGGTTCAAGGTAGGCGGTCACGACTTCTTTTGCGTTCGGATTGAGCGCCAGCTTGAAATCCTTGCCGCCGGCATCCGGTTGCGGGTCGCTGAACAGGCGGTCGTACAGGCGTACCTCGGCTTGCAGGGCGGTCGCGATGCTGACCCAGTGAATATTGCCCTTGACCTTGTAGTTGGCGCTGCCTTCGGTGCCCGATTTGCTGTCCGCGAAATAATTGCAATGCACCGCGATCAGTTCGCCATCTTCATCTTTTTCGTAGCCCGTGCACTCGATCACGTAACCGTAACGCAGCCGCACCTTGCTGCCTGGCTTGTCGTCGATTGGCGGGAACAGGCGGAAATAACCCTTGCTTGGCACTTCCATGAAATCTTCCTGCTCGATCCACAGCTCGCGCGTGATCGGGAAGGTGCGCAGGCCCCGTTCCGGGAAATGCGGATGCACGGGCGAGCTGCATTCGACGCTGTCGCCGTCTGCAAAATTGTCGATGATCAGTTTCAGCGGGCGCAGCACGGCGGTGGCGCGCGGCGCTTTCGGATCGAGGTCGTCGCGCAGGCAGCCTTCCAAGGTGCCCATGTCGATCCAGCCGTCGGACCTGGTCACGCCGATACGTTCGCAAAACAACTGGATCGACTCGGGCGTATAACCGCGCCGGCGCAAGCCGACAATGGTCGGCATGCGCGGATCGTCCCAGCCGTCCACGATGCCTTCATCGACCAATTGGCGCAGTTTGCGCTTGCTGGTGACGACGTAGGTTAGGTTCTGGCGCGCAAATTCGTACTGGCGCGGCAGCGGCGGCTGGAAGAATCCGCCGGCCGCCAGCGTCGCCAGCAGCCAGTCGTAAAACGGCCGGTGATCTTGAAATTCCAGGGTGCACACGGAATGGGTGATCCGCTCCAGCGCGTCCGAGATCGGGTGCGTGTAGTCGTACATCGGGTAGATGCACCAGGCGTCGCCGGTGCGCTGGTGGTGCGCGTGGCGGATCCGGTAGATCGCCGGGTCGCGCAGGTTCATGTTCGGCGAGGCCATCGCGTCGTCGCTGATCTTGGCGCGCAAGATATGCTCGCCATCTTTGAACTGGCCCGCTTTCATCGCGCGCAACAGGGCCAGCGACTCGTCGGCCGGGCGCGCGCGGAACGGGGAATTGGTGCCGGGCTGGCCGAAGTTGCCGCGGTTGGCGGCCATCTGGTCGACGCTCTGGCTGTCGACGTAGGCGAAGCCGGCCGTGACCAGGTATTCGGCCATCAGATACAGCGGGTCGAAGTAATCGCTGGCGTGATACAGGTGGCTTTCCACGCCGGCCGGCCCCTGCTGCTCCCAGCTAAAGCCGAGCCACTTGACGCTGTCGATGATGGTGTCGACGTATTCCTGTTCTTCCTTGGCCGGATTGGTATCGTCAAAGCGCAGGTGGCAGCGGCCGGCGTAGTCGCGCGCTAGGCCGAAATTGAGGCAGATCGCCTTGGCGTGGCCGATGTGCAGGTAACCGTTCGGCTCTGGCGGGAAGCGCGTGATCACGGGCGGCAGGCCAGGGCGCACGTGGGTGCCGGCAGCCAGGTCCGCCTCGACGATCGCGCGCAAAAAATTGGACGATGGCGCCGCCGCAGGGGTCGTTCCGGCAGCGGGCGTGGTGTTCTTGTCGTGGCTCATGGTGGGGGAAGGCTTTGTATGGGTAAGGTAGCGGGCATTTTACCGTAGCGAGGGCGGTGGGGCGTCGCCATGCTTGCTGTGTGCCACAAAATCGCGGGGATTATGCTAATGGTTATGCTAATACCTCGTGCTCCACAGGTGCAAAATGCCCCGATCCGGCCCTATCATCATCATTTATCGCGCACTGTGGGCAGGCCGACGCATTTTTAGAGGATAATTCGTCTTTAATCGTTTTGGCGTTCGGCCGGAGTTTTCACGTGGAAAATTTATACAATGTCCTCGGTGTCGCGCCCAACGCCTCCGATGAAGAAATCAAGAAAGTCTACCGCTCGCTGGCGATGCGCTTTCACCCGGACCGCAACTCCGCCCCGGGCGCGGAAATGCGGTTCAAGAGCATTACCAAGGCCTACGAAATTCTGTCAGACCCGCCAAAACGCGAGCAATACAACGAGAGCGTCAACCACCGCATCATCCTCGATCCGGAAGCGGAAGCCTATGCGCTGTGGCGCTCGGTGTTCAATTTGCACGGGGTCGGCATACCACCGGCCTGAGGCGCGAGCCCGGCAAGTAGCGGCCAGCACCGGCCAGCTCGGGCTCGTTGGCAACCATGCAGTCAATAACAGCGGCGCCTGCGGCGCCAGGCAATATCTTTAGGAATAGCACATGAGAAAAGTACATCCCGAGTTTGCCTATCAGTCGCGCGAACTGGGCGGACAAATCGACGGCATTTTGGGCGACCCGCCAAACCGCAAGAACTACGACCAGATGGTCAATGCCCTGATGAGCGAATATGCGAGCGGCAGCGGGATCGAAGACGTGAACATGATGAGCTTCGCGCTGGTCGACCATATCGGTTTCAATGACAGCAAGGGATTGCTGGCAGCCAGCGAACATTATGACGAGGGCGATCCGGCTGCCGTGATTCCGATGGCTTCGTGCGCGCGCGACGACGCGGCCAAAATGTATGCGGCCATCGCCGCCAACCACCCCGATCTGGCGCGCAAAGCCATCATCACGGCTTTCCTTTTCAAGAATCCGCGGCTGTGGACCGAGGACGATCAGTCGCTCGACCAGCTGGCCGCCAACGACGATGGCGACGACGTGGCCGATGAAGACGACGTCACCGACGATTTCTCGCAGATGTTCGACCATGATGGAGACGGATATGGACGCTAAATCGAACCTTCCCGCGCTGAGCCGGCAAGTAAGCGAACTGGTGCTGGCAGGCTCGCTGCAGCATGCCGAGCAAGCCTTCTCGGACGCCGCCGACCAGTACGGCGACTTGGCCGTGGTGGACGTGCTCAGCACGATCGCCCCGCAAGTGACGGCGCTGCACCTGGCCGGCTTCGACGGCGGCAAGATGTCGCTCGCGACGCTGCTGGTGCCGCCCAAAGCCTGGGCCGACAGCTTGGCCTTTCACGCCGCTACCTGGAGCGACGACCAGATCGAGGACGATCCCGAGCGCATCGCCGAAGCCTTGTTTTCGCACATCCACGGCATCGTGTTTGCGAGCGACGACGCCGAGCGCCGGCGCGCGCTGTTGTCGGAAGCCTCGGCCACCGACTGGGGCGTGACCGCGTTCGCAATCCTGTTCTCGATGGCGCCCAAGGAAATCCTGGAAGTGGCCGGCGAGATCCTGATCAAGGGCCCGTACATCACCGGCCAGACGTCGTCCGACAACGACATCGTGCCGCTGGCGATCGAACTGGCGCAGGCCAGCGAAGACGGCTGGGACCGCTCGCTGTTTGAACTATTCCCCGATTTCCGCCACAGCGGCGATCTGGTCGACGCCGAATTTGGCGACGACCCGGAGCAAGAGCCGCATTTCTTGCAGCGCACTACCAAAGAGCTGCTGTACCGTTTGCGCAAGCAAGTGCCGAGCACGCGCAGCGCGCCCAGAGCGGGTGCGCGCAAGAGCCTGGGCACCGGCATTTTCTCGTGACGGTGCGGGCTTTACCGATGTCGGACGTGGGAAACAAATAATGCTGCCTGCAATTGTTGAAGAAAATCTGCCGCGCCTGGTGCGCGCAATCCGTTTGCTGGCACCGGGCACGCGGCCCGATGAAGCGGCCAACCTGGCCGATGAGCTGGCCGGCATCACCGCCATGGTGGCCGAAAAATTCACCAATAGCCGCACCGCCGAAGGGATCCAGAAGGCGCTGTACCTGGTGGTGGGGGGCGTGTCGCTGGGGCTGGAACATGCGTTGACGCACGATGGCGACCAGGCCGCGCTTGAGTTCCTGATCGAGCACGGCGCCGAGCACGCGTTCCAGGCCGGCTTTCGCCTGATCCGCGAGCTGGCGCAATTGCCCGAAGATGCGCTGGTGGGCGAATTCGACCAGGATCCGGTCTATCTTCAGCGCCGTCTGCGCGACCTGTTCGTCGACATTTGCAGTGCCGATCCCAACCAAAACTGGAATGGCTACGAGCGCTATGCGGTTCAGCTCAAGCAGCGCAAGCAAGTGCAAACCATCGTGCGCTGCGCCAGCTGGCTGCGCCGGCACCACCATCAGGGACCGGTCACCGACGCCGACCTCGATGCCGAAGGGGTGATCGCGCTGGCCGTCATCTTTGCCATTGAAGGCGGCGGACGGATCGTCGCGCGCACCGGCCAAAAAGACTTCGAGCGCTTGGTCGCCGCGGTGCGCAAGACCAAGCCCGACTTCGAGGCCGGCTGGGCCGCGCTGCTGGCGCAAGTTCCGGTGCAGCACCATCCAGTGCTGCTTGAACGGATCGCGTCCTACCGCGACAGCTGCAGCGTCATCAAAAAAATCAGCACCCGAGCCAGCATCAAGACCCTGTTCCAGGAACTGGAAAACTATGCCGGCTCCGAGCTCGACGCCGACTATTCCTAGCGGCGCAGGCGACGCGCCAAAAGCGGCGATTAGCGCAGGCACGCCGGAATTCCGGCACACCAATCGGGCCCTTTTTTTCGGTGGGTTTTCCAGCTTCGCCTTGCTCTATTGCATGCAACCACTGATGCCGCTGTTGTCGCAGCAGTTCGCGCTCACCGCGGCCGAGAGCAGCTGGTCGCTTTCGATTTCGACGGCGGCGCTGGCGTTTTCCCTGCTCGTGACCAGCGTGCTGTCGGACCGGATCGGACGCAAGAACCTGATGGTCGGCGCAATGGCGGTTGCGGCGCTGTTGACCTTGTTGGGCGCGTTCGCGCAGGATTATGCGCAATTGCTGATCACCCGCGCCGCGCTGGGAGCGGCGCTGGGCGGGATGCCGGCCATTGCGATGGCTTACCTTGGCGAAGAAATCGAGGCGCAGTCGCTCGGCTTGTCGATGGGCCTGTACATCTCGGGCAGCGCGCTCGGCGGGATGGCGGGACGGGTCACTGCATCGGTGCTCAGCGACTTCCTGTCATGGCGCATTGCGCTGGCCGTGATGGGCGTGCTTGGCTTGCTGCTGGCATGGGAATTCTGGCGCAGCTTGCCGCTGTCAAAGAACTTCCGTGCCAGCCAGCTGGGCTGGAGCGCGTTTCCCACCGGTTTGCGGCGCCATTTTTCGGATCCCGGCTTGCCGTGCCTGTTCGCTATCTCATTCTTGCTGATGGGGTGCTTCGTCAGTCTCTACAATTACATCAGCTACCGCCTGCTGGGCGCGCCCTTCAACCTGCGCCAAAGTAGCGTCGGCGCGATCGCCTTACTCTACCTGATCGGTATTTTCAGCTCGGTGTGGGCCGGCAAACTGGCCGACAAACTAGGGCGGCGCGGCGTGCTGTGGGTTTTTCTGTCGACCATGCTCGCTGGCCTGCTGCTGACACTGTCGAATAATCTGATCGTGATCCTGGCCGGGATGGCGTTGTTTACCTTTGGTTTCTTTGCCTCCCATTCGATCGCCAGCAGCTGGGTCGGGCGCCGCGCACGGGCACCGCAAGCGCTGGCGTCGGCACTCTACCTGTTTTTCTACTATCTCGGATCGAGTGTGATCGGTTCGCTTTCCGGCCTGATGCTGGCCCGGGACGGCTGGTCCGGTTTGGTCGCCATGCTGCTCGGCGGGCTGGTGCTGGCGCTGCTGCTCGCGTTGCGCTTGCGGGCTGTGGCGCCGATCGGCGAGGTAAAGGCGATGCCGGCGCCATAAAGCAAGGCGCGCCTGTAAGGTTATCTGCATAGCATCGACTAACTGATCAATCGTCGACGGCTAACGGAAACAACGGAAACGCCAATGAACAAATTACAGCTGACCCTGGCGGCATGGGCCGTATTGCACCTAGCCAGCGCTCCGGTGCTGGCCGCTCAAGAGTGCAAGCTGCAAAGTCCTGCGCACCGCGTAGCGCTGCTGGAGCTCTACACATCGGAAGGCTGTGACAGTTGTCCTGCGGCCGATCAATTTGTCAGCGCCCTGCGCGCTGCCGGCGTGACACCCGAGCAAGCGGTGCTGTTATCGCTGCACGTCGACTATTGGGACTACATCGGCTGGAAGGACCCGTTCTCGCAGCGCGTCTTTACCGAGCGCCAGCGCTGGCTGTCGGACTTGGCCGGTTCGCGCACGATCTACACGCCTGAGGTCTTCGTGGGCGCGCGCGAACTGCGCGGCGGGGTCAATGGCTGGCGCACCAGCGTGCCGGCCAGCGTCAGGCAGATCAATCAAACGCCGGCGCAAGCCGACATCGATATCGCCATCGGCCACCGGACAGGGGATGGCTTGCCAGTTGCGGTCAAGGTCAGCGCCGCGCGCGCGGGCAAGCTGTATGTCGCGCTGGTGCAAAGCGGACTTGCCAGCAACGTCAAGAGCGGCGAGAACCGCGGCCGGCTTTTGAAGCACGATTTTGTGGTGCGCGAATGGATCGGGCCGATTGCGCTGGATCCCCAAGCCCAGGGCGCCAGGGCAACCGGCACGCTGTCGCGCACGCTGAAGGTGCCGCAAGGAGCGCTCACCAAGGATCTCGCAGTGAGCGCTTTCGTCCAGTCCGACCAAGGAGATTTATTGCAGGCGCTTGCCTTGCCGGCCTGCGACGGTTAGTCCTGTTCGCAGCGGCTCGGCCAGGACGACGGCCCATCGAACCGGTCTGAAATAACCTTTTAAACAACCCCTTTTTCTCGCAGGCTATGAATCTGCTCGGTACTCTGCCCCAGCACCTCGCGCAGGATTTGCTCGGTGTGCTGACCGAGCATCGGAGGCGGCAGCGTGGCCTGGATCGGCGTGGCTGACAGCATCATCGGGCTGCGTACCAGCCTGACCTTGCCTGCCGCCGGGTGCGCCATCTCGATGGCCACGCCCCTGGCCCGGACCTGTGGGTTGTCGAACACGTCGCCGATATCGTTGATCGGGCCGCAAGGCACGCCCACGCTTTCCAATGACGAAATCCAGTCGTCGCGGGTTCTGGTTTTTATCATGGCGGCCAGCAGGGGCACCAGGATCTCACGGTGCTGGACCCGCATCGGATTGGTCATGAAGCGCGGGTCGCTGCCAAGTTCCGGGCGCTGGCCGACCTCGACCAATTTCTGGTACTGGCCGTCGTTTCCGATGGCGACGATAATATGACCGTCGGCGCAGGCGAAGGTTTGATAGGGCACGATATTCTGGTGCGCGTTGCCCATGCGTTTGGGCGCCTTGCCGCTGGTGAGATAGTTGCTGCCCATATTGGCCAGCATGGCCACCTGCACGTCCAGCAGCGACATATCGATGAACTGGCCTTCGCCGCTACGGTCGCGGTGAGTCAGCGCAGCCAGCACGGCCACGGTGGCGTACATGCCCGTCATCAAATCGGTAATGGCCACGCCCGCCTTTTGCGGCCCGCCGCCCGGCAGGTCGTCGCGCTCGCCGGTGATCGACATCAACCCGCCCATGCCCTGGATCAGGAAATCGTAGCCGGGGCGGTGCGCGTACGGTCCATCCTGCCCGAACCCGGTGATCGAGCAATACACCAGGTCGGGCTTGATGGCTTTGAGGGTGTCGTAATCGAGGCCGTAACGTTTTAAATGACCTACCTTGAAATTTTCCAGCACGACATCCGAATGGCGCGCCAATTCCCGGATCAGGGCCTGGCCTTCGGCACTGGCAATATCGATGGTTACCGATCGCTTGCCGCGATTGGCCGATAAATAGTAGGCGGCTTCGCTGGTATCGTTGCCATCGCCATCTTTGGCATAGGGCGGGCCCCAGGCGCGCGTGTCGTCGCCCACGCCGGGCCGCTCGATCTTGATTACGTCCGCGCCAAGGTCGGCCAGGTTTTGCGAGCACCAGGGGCCAGCGAGCACGCGGCTCAAATCGAGTACGCGGATATGGCCCAGCGCCTTCGGCAAGGGCAAGGTTTTTTCAGTCGAATTCGCCATTTTTTCCTTTATCAATGCTAATGTTTGCAACAAAGTCTAAGATACATCGCCTGCCTTGTCGATGTTTAATCTGTCTATACATCTTTTTATTTGCCATGTGGCCCTATCCTAGAATTGTCGCGCACCGCGGGGGCGGCGTACTGGCCCCCGAAAATACCATGGCCGCCTTGCACTGCGCCTTGGCGCACCGCTTTCATGCCGTCGAGTTCGATGTGATGCTGGCGCGGGATGGGATCGGCGTCGTGATGCACGATTCCCGCCTGGGGCGCACGGTGGCAGGTGTTGGCAATGTGAGCGATTTCACAGCCGCTCAGTTGGCGGCCATGGATGCGGGCGCGTGGTTCGGTGCGCAGTTCACGGGCGAGACGGTGCCTTTGTTTACGCAATTCGCGCAGTTCTGCCGACAAAATGGCATCTGGATGAATATCGAGCTCAAGCCAGCGGCCGGCTTCGAGGCTGCAACGGGCAGGGTGGTTGCAGCCGCGGCGCGTGCCATGTTTGACGCCGAGATCGGCGCGGGCGAGGTGGCCCGCTTGCCCCTATTGTCCTCGTTCAGCCGGGTCGCGCTGGCGGCGGCGCAAGCGGCGGCGCCCGATTTGCCGCGCGCTTTCCTGGTCGGTCGAGTCCCCGCCGACTGGCAGGCAAGCGCACGCGCGCTGGAAGCGGTGGCGCTCAATGTGAACCACCGCTACCTGACGCATCGCTTGGCGCAGGCAGTGAAACAGGCCGGGCTCGGCCTGTTTTGCTACACCGTCAATGAGCCCGAGCGCGCCCGCGAACTGCTGGCATGGGGCGTGGACGGGTTGTGCACCGACCGGATCGATCTGATCGGCCCCCAATTCGCCTGATTGGCGGCAGTCGGCGCGACCGTAGCGACCGCCGAAGGGGTGGTAATGTATCGCTCAGGCATCGCTCAGTGACAATCCCTGGTGTGCGATCCCAGATTTCTCGGTTCGGTTTCGCCAGCGTTGGACAGTCCTTGCAGGATGCCGCATTGCTTCGTCGACTGCGCGCAGAGGCACTGGCCGCGCAATTGCTGCAATTGCGCTTCGAGCGCCGTCAACTCCCGGATTCGGTCGGCCACGTGGCCGATATGCTTGTCCAAAAGCGTATTCACGCCTGCGCAATTTTGCGCGGGCATGTCACGAAAGTCCAAAAGAATGCGAATTTCGCCGAGCGACATATCAAGCGAGCGGCAATGGCGAATGAACTGCAGCTGCTCGGCATGCGCGTCGCCGTATAAGCGGTAATTTCCCTCTGACCGAGATGGCGCGGGCAACAAGCCTTTGCGCTCGTAATAGCGCACAGTTTCCACCAAGCATCCTGCGCGCGCCGCCAGCTCGCCGATTTTCAATTCATTATTCATCGCAATTCCTCGATATTTCCCATTTGTCCCATTCGTCCCATTTAATGCTTGACCCTGTACCTGCTACAGGGTCTCTAATGTGAATATACACCAGTGAAGGGATTATTATGACGGCTCCACATGAACACACTTGTTGCGACCATGCTGCTGCCGCGCCGGAGGAATCCGAGGTGCCGCCGGCCGCTGGCGCGGGTGTACTGGTCCTTCGCATTGACAACATGGATTGTCCGACGGAAGAGGCGTTGATCCGCAAAAAACTGTCGGCCATGGACGGTGTTACGCATCTCGATTTCAACCTGATGCAGCGCAAGCTCATGGTGACCCATACCCTGGGCCAGTCCGATGCAATCGAGAAAGCCTTGATTGCCATCGATATGCATGCCGTCCCCGTCGCAACGGCGTCCGGCCAGGAACGCCCGGCCGACGCAGCGCCGCCGAATTCGCGCAAGAAATGGTGGCTATTGGGCCTTGGCGCGGCAGCCGCCGTGCTCGCTGAAGTTATTGCGTGGACCACCGGCACGGACAAATCGTGGCCAGTGATCGTATTGGCGCTGGGTGCGATTGCGGCCAGCGGTAACGGCACCTACAAGAAGGGATGGATCGCCCTTAAAAACTTCAACCTGAACATCAATGCGCTGATGGCCATTGCCGTCACCGGCGCCTTGCTGATCGGGCAATGGCCGGAAGCGGCGATGGTGATGGTTTTGTTCACGTTAGCCGAGATGATCGAAGCCTTGTCGCTCGACCGGGCGCGCAATGCCATTCGCGGCTTGATGGAAATGACGCCCGACAAGGCGAATGTGTTGCAAGCGGACGGCACGTGGAAACAAATGGATGCCGCAACGATCACGGTGGGAATGACGGCCCGCGTGGCGCCCGGCGAACGCATACCGCTCGACGGCGCATTGACGAAGGGGCAGTCCGCCGTCAATCAGGCGCCGATTACCGGCGAAAGCATGCCCGTCTCCAAATCGATCGGTGACAAAGTATTTGCCGGCACCATCAACCAGACCGGCTCATTCGAATATTGCGTCACGGCGACGCAAACCGATTCGACGCTGTCGCGCATCATCCACGCGGTCGAAGAGGCGCAAGGCAGCCGTGCGCCAACCCAACGCTTTGTGGACAGCTTTGCCAAGGTCTACACGCCCATCGTGTTCCTGCTCGCGCTGGGCATTGCCATTGTGCCGCCGCTCGCGTTCGGCTTGCCATGGATGCTGTGGATTTACAAGGCGCTGGTGCTGTTGGTCATCGCCTGCCCGTGCGCACTGGTGGTCTCGACGCCTGTAACGGTGGTCAGCGGCCTGGCGGCAGCGGCCAAGGCGGGTATTCTGATCAAGGGCGGCGTATATCTCGAAGAGGGGCGCAAGCTAAAATCATTGGCGCTGGACAAAACGGGCACAATCACGCAAGGCAAACCGATAGTGACCGACCTGGTGGTACTTAGTGGGGCGATAAGCGGTGAACGGCAGGATGGATTGAAACTGGCGGCAACGTTAGCGGCACGCTCCGACCATCCGGTATCGACCGCGGTCAGTGCGCACTGGAAGTTGCAACCGGCGGCGGGATCCCTGGACGAGGTCGCCGACTTCGAAGCCCTCACCGGACGCGGCGTCAAGGGCCGCATCGGCAATCAATGGTATTACCTGGGCAATCACCGTTTGATCGAAGAGCTCGGCATTTGCAATGCCGCGACCGAAGCGGCACTGAACAAGCTGGAAGCAGAAGGCAAAACGGCCGTGATCGTGTGCAGCGCAACGGCGCCGCTCGCCGTGATTGGGGTGGCCGATACGGTTCGGGAAACCAGCCGCCAGGCGATCGCCGAGCTGCACGCGCTAGGCATCCGCACCTTGATGCTGACCGGCGACAACGAGCTCACGGCACAGGCGATTGCTAAAAACGTGGGCATCGACGATGCGCGCGGCAATCTGCTGCCCGAAGATAAACTGGCCGTGATCACAGACGAAATCGCCCAACACGGCACGGTCGGGATGGTCGGCGACGGTATCAACGATGCGCCGGCGCTGGCCAAATCAAGCATCGGGGTCGCGATGGGCGCCGCCGGCACCGACACCGCTCTGGAAACGGCGGATGTGGCATTGATGGATGACGATTTGCGCAAGATTCCGCAGTTCATCCGCCTCAGTATCCAAGCGAGCGGCATCTTGAAGCAGAACATCGCGATCGCCTTGAGCATCAAGGCCGTGTTCCTGGTGCTCGCTTTCATGGGGGTGGCGACGCTGTGGATGGCCGTATTCGCCGACATGGGCGCGAGCCTGATTGTCGTATTTAATGGATTGCGCCTGCTTCGGAGCAAGCAACTGACGAAGCACAATGACACATTACCGGCAATGAACAGCAGGCCCAGCCCGCTGACGGTATAACTTACATCGATGAAACGTCTCTTTCTTATTTTTCTGTTGGCAGTGTTGCCGCTCCAGATGTCGTGAACAGCTATGTTGCGGCAACCCCGGCGCATGTTGAGTCGTGCCCGCTTCATCGAAAGAGTCCGAATCCGCCTAAAACGCGCGATGCCCTGGAACCCTGCTTGCTATGCGGGGCGAGGCGGTCGCGCCGCAGATATTCGCGGGCGCAGGAAAACGGGCGCTGCACCTGCCCAAAGCGCAACGCCAGCGCCATTTTGAACCACCCTAATCACGTATAATCAAGCCTTTCCAGCAGCCTGCCACTTTTACCGACACCCCATGAAATCATCCGAAATCCGCGACAAATTCCTCAAATTTTTCGAATCCAAGGGGCATTCGATCGTACGCTCTAGCCCGCTCGTGCCCGGCAACGATCCGACCATGTTGTTGACCAACAGCGGCATGGTGCAATTCAAGGATGTGTTTCTCGGCACCGACACCCGCCCGTATTCGCGCGCGACCTCGGTGCAACGCTGCGTGCGCGCCGGCGGCAAGCATAACGACCTGGAAAACGTCGGTTACACCGCGCGCCACCATACCTTTTTTGAAATGCTGGGCAATTTCAGTTTCGGCGACTACTTCAAGCGCGACGCGATCCTTTACGCGTGGGAGTTGCTGACCGGCGTATACCAACTGCCGGCCGACAAGCTGTGGGTCACCGTGTACCACGAAGATGACGAGGCCTACGAGCTCTGGAACAAGGAAATCGGCGTCCCGAGCGAGCGCATCATCCGGATCGGCGACAACAAGGGCGCACGCTATGCGTCGGACAATTTCTGGCAGATGGCCGACACCGGCCCCTGCGGCCCATGCACCGAGATTTTCTATGACCACGGCCCGGAAATCTGGGGCGGCCCTCCCGGCAGCCCGGACGAAGATGGCGACCGTTTCATTGAAATCTGGAATCTCGTGTTCATGCAGTTTAACCGCGACGAGCAAGGCAATATGCCGCGCTTGCCCAAGCCTTGCGTCGATACCGGCATGGGCCTCGAGCGCTTGGCGGCCGTGCTGCAACACGTTCACAGCAACTATGAAATCGACCTGTTCCAGAACCTGATCAAGGCCGCCGCGCGCGAAACCGGCGCCCTGGAGCTGGACAACAATTCGCTCAAAGTCATCGCCGACCATATCCGCGCCTGCGCGTTCCTGATCGTGGATGGCATTCTTCCCGGCAGCGAAGGCCACGGCTACGTGTTGCGCCGCATTATCCGGCGCGCGCTGCGCCACGGCCACAAGCTGGGCCAGAACAAGCCGTTTTTCTACAAGCTGGTGGCCGATCTGGTCATCGAAATGGGCTCGGCTTACCCGGAGTTGACGCAGGCGCAAGCGCGCGTCGAGCAAGTGTTGAAGCACGAGGAAGAGCGCTTTGGTGAAACGCTGGAACACGGGATGAAGATCCTGGAGGCGCAGCTGGCCAAGGATAGCAAGAACCTCGATGGCGCGACCGCGTTCACGCTGTACGATACCTTCGGTTTCCCGCTCGACTTGACCGCCGACATTTGCCGCGAACGCAATGTGACGCTCGATGAAGCCGGCTTCGCCGCCGCGATGGCGCTGCAAAAGAAAACGGCGCGCGCCGCCGGCAAGTTCAAGATGGCCGCAAGCGTCGCGTATTCGGGTGAAAAGACCGGCTTCGTCGGTTACGATCAGCTAACCGATGACAGCCGCGTCATCGCCCTGTATGTCGATGGCATTGCGGTGCCGCAAATGAATGCCGGGCAGCACGGAATTGTCGTGCTCGGCAGCACGCCGTTTTACGCTGAATCGGGCGGCCAGGTGGGCG
>JANPCW010000551.1:0-2100 GCA_031431155.1 Janthinobacterium sp.
GCAAATGCGCGCTGCCCGTTTTGCGCGTTACACGGCCGACCCGGCGCTGTTGGCAGAGGCCGATTTCATCATCATTGCCGTGCCCACTCCGGTGGATCGGGCGCACCGGCCGGACTTTGGGCCGCTGATCGGTGCCAGCGAAAGCGCCGGCAAGCACATGAAGCGGGGCTGCACCGTGATTTACGAATCGACGGTCTATCCCGGCGCCACCGAAGAAGTGTGCATTCCGGTACTTGAGCGTTGTTCCGGGATGCGATGGAAACAGGATTTCTTCGTCGGTTATTCCCCAGAGCGCATTAACCCTGGGGACCGCGAACATACCTTGACCAGCGTGACCAAGGTGGTGGCCGGCGACACCCCGATCACGCTGGAAAAAGTGGCCCGGCTTTACGAGATGATCGTCGAGCGGGGCGTGCATCCGGCCTCCAGCATCAAGGTGGCAGAGGCGTCCAAGGTGATCGAGAACACCCAGCGCGACCTCAATATCGCGTTGATGAACGAGCTGTCGATTATTTTCGACAAGCTCGATATCGATACGACCGAAGTGCTTGAAGCGGCCGGAACCAAGTGGAATTTCCTTAAATTCAGGCCCGGGCTGGTGGGCGGCCATTGCATCGGCGTGGATCCGTATTATCTGACGTACAAAGCCGAGATGATGGGATATTTTCCGCAAGTGATCCTGGCCGGGCGCCGCATCAATGACGGCATGGGCAAGTTCATCGCAGAGCAAACGGTCAAACAGATGATCGCTTGCGGCGGCAATGTGAAAGGAGCCAAAGTCAATGTCCTGGGGCTGACCTTCAAGGAAAATTGTTCCGACTTGCGCAATTCAAAAATCATGGATGTCGTGAACGAACTGAAAGACTATGGCATTGAGGTGTTTGTGCACGACCCCGAGGCTGATCCCGGCACGGCCATGCGCGAATACGGCGTGCGCCTGCTGGCCTGGGACGAGCTGCCGCGCGCCAATGCGATTGTGGCGGGGGTAGGGCATCGGCGCTTCCTCAACTACGGTGCTGCCGACTTCGCCGGGAAGTTGCTTGAGGGCGGATGTTTCATCGACGTCAAGTCGGCCCACGATGAAAGCGAACTGCGCGCGGCCGGGATTGAAGTTTGGCGGTTGTGATCGACGCTGCGGCCATCACGCGGGGCCGCGCGCGCAGGCCGGATCGCCCCATCGTGCGACACTTTTCCATCGGCTCATGATGCTACAATTTGCGCTGCCCATCGCGTTACCGGAACCAGGACAGCCATGCAAACAGAAATGCGCACGCCCTACGAACAAGGCAACCAGAACCAGACGTCCAGCTGGGAGCAATGCATTGCCTTCTACACTGAACTGGCGCAGCGCTTCCCGCAGGCATTGCAGTTCGAGGCAATCGGCGTGTCCGATACCGGTTTGCCGATTCATGCCGGGGTAGTCAGCGCGGACGGGGTGTTCGACCGCGCGCTGATCCGGCGCGCAGGCCGTCCGGTTTTTTTCAACAATAACGGCATCCACCCTGGCGAGCCGGAAGGGATCGACGCCTGCATGGCGCTGGTGCGCGACCTGTGCTTCGACCCGGCGCGGCTGGCGGCGCTCGGACGCACCGTACTGTTGTTCGTGCCGGTCTATAACGTCGACGGCAGCCGCAACCGGAGCGACACGTCGCGCGTCAACCAGCACGGCCCGGAGCAGTTCGGGTTTCGCGGCAACAGCCGGCACCTCGACCTGAACCGCGATTTCATCAAGTGCGACAGCCTCAACGCCAGGGTATTCAACCAATTGCTCAGCGCCTGGGATCCGGACGTGATGGTCGATACCCACACCTCGAATGGCGCCGACTATCCGTACACGATGACCCTGATCCATACCCAGCCGGACAAGCTCGGCAGCGCCCTGGGCCCGTTCCTGCGCGAGACGATGCTGCCGCACATTTTCAAGGAAATGGAACAGTGCGGCTGGCCGACCTGCCCCTACGTCAATCCGGTCAAGGACAGCCCGGACCATGGCATCGCCGCATTCCTTGAAGTGCCGCGCTTTTCGACCGGTTTTGCCGCCTTGCACCACGTGCTCGGCTTCATGCCCGAGACCCACATGCTCAAGCCATTCGCCGAGCG
>JANPCW010000552.1:0-4452 GCA_031431155.1 Janthinobacterium sp.
TACCGTTATCAACGGACAGAACAACACCTTCAAACTCCTGCTCGACGTGGTATCGAGTGATAGAAGGCATACTGATGTCCGGGTGACCAATGCGCAAGCCGTGCTCACCAAGCACACGCAGTTCAATTGAGGTGTCTCCCGAGTTGGTGGACGATTCGGAGTCGTCTTCGCCAAGAAGAGGCTCATGCACCCAGTCACCTGTGCGTAGCAAAGCAACACGGTTAGCGACCTCGACCTGATTGTCGGAGGGGGCCTTAGACCTTACTTGGGTAGCTACCATCGAACTTCTCCGTTTCAGAAAATCTCTTAAAGATGTTTTCACTCAGAGCGACTGCGCGCTCTATTGAGTTACTGAACTCAGTCTCAATAAGTCCCGTAAAATATGCTGCTGATACACCTTCTTTATCGTTCGGAGGTGAATCGAAGTGATCGTTTATCTTTATCGATGCCTTCAAGTTGCCGGCAAAGTGCGTGGATAGATTCATCTCGCCAGCGTATTGGTCGGGACGGTTCGACCGGATGCTTACTTGGAGCATGCCGGGATCTTTAAGATCATCGCCCCATGGAGTCTTCGGAGCAAAATAATGGCCGAAATCATGCCAATCCAATTCGTTTTCGAATGTAATTGAGCGTGTGCAATTGACGCCGAGTTGAGTAATCGGCGTGTGCTGCAATTTTGTGAACGTGCCTGCAACAAAATCACGGAGGTGCGACTTGTGAGGCTCACTCGTCGTCAAGGCCGTGAACCTTTCCCGCGTCACCTGTAACGATAGCCAATCGCTTGAGAAGCTCACGACGTCCGGGTGAATAATATTCACGTCGGCCTTTTCTGTTTCAGCACTGCGGAGCAATTTTTGATTCGCAAACCATGCCGGCTGAAACACTATCGGATTGAAGTTACCGACCAAGACAATGGCGATTTCGCTGGTATATCGTTCTGCCGGAGCTCTCATCGATAGATTTTGAAATTGGTAGTTAAAATGCAAGTGCCCCTTGACCAAGGATGCAACAAATGCAGCAGTTTAGCATGCTAAATCGGATCCGCCTTGCGTCCAATCGAGAAAAATACTTAGTTTTACCGTAGGGTTACGTGGAGTTCTTCTGCCATTTTCAGAAGGCGACTGCACAAGCCTGATACGTTATGATAATAGCTTGTATTCACTTGGCATCGACGTCCTTTTGGGCGCGCTTTGTGGGCTTTCCACTCGATTGGCATGATGCTCTGCTTGACGATCTCAGCCTCTTCGCGCCTGTTGCGCTGCACCGGTACCTGCACCAGCGAGGCGTCGATCATCTGGCCGCAGCGCGCCAGATAACCATGGGCGAGAAGTTGTTGCTGCACCTGATCAAACAACTGGGTACCCAATCCTGCCTGGGCCAGGCGATCGCGAAACAGCCAGATTGTCTTCGCATCAGGAATCGTGCTGCTGCCGGTCAGATCGAGAAATGACAGGAAACTGCGACGGTCGAGCAACTGGTATTCAAGCGCATCGTCGGCCAGGTTGTAGAGTTGTTGCAGCACCAGAATCTTGATCATTAGTGTGGTGGAATATGGTGGTCGGCCGCCCTTGGCGCGCGATGGCCGCGGCGCCGCGATATCGATCGCAGCGGCCAGTGCAGTGAAATCGACATGCTTGGTCAGCCCAACCAGCGGATCGCCCAGTTTCTCGCGACGGCTCCCGCGCTCTTCTTCGGCAAATAGACTGGGTTTGGGCATCATCATTGGAAGACTCGCGTTGTGGACTGGCAATACTGAAATTTTACTCAATCGGTCGCACTATGGGTGAGGTTTTTAGAGGTGGCCTTATGGTCACGTTGAACACGTTTTTTTAACGGACTACCAGGCTCTCGGTAATGGATGCAAATTGCGGGGGCTGGCTGCTTTTTTCGATTGCGTTTCGAGGTGCGCACTCGACACGCTGGGTCTGCCGTTCATGTTGATCGTTTAACGTCAGCTTTTCAAAACGCGAATTGCCGGCATCGGACAACCGGCCTTCCAGAAAACGCGACTTTTTGCATGGAATAACCTGTCCTTTTTCAATTTCAGTCGCAGTCGCAGTACTGCTGGTTCACGTCGATGGAATGCAGGTCGGAGCGATTGAATGCAGGATGATTCGCAGTTATCTCCGGTTTGAGGTGGGCGCTGGACGCAGTTAATTCTGGTCGAAAATCCGTTGGATGCAGGTCCGTCCATTTTCGATTGCAGGTCGCTACAGATAGGCGTCGGCAACTGAGCTTCTTCGTCATGTGCTCGCAATTGCGAATGCGATTTGTCCGACCTTCTTGAAGGGGGATCCGAGGAGCAAGCGTTCATCGGGTGGATTGCCGAGGATCTCGGCCTCGATCACATACAGACAGCTCGGCGATTCGCCGCAGCGCCTAAGCGCGACGTCTCAGGGCGCGCCCGCAGCAGCATTGACGGCAGAATCCCATCCATGGGATGCTCCGCGCAGTGTTTCGGAGAAATTGCCACGGCAGCAGCCGCGCACCGCACGGGTTCCGGCTGCGGCCGCGCAAGACCGAGTCGCGCGGCGCTTGCGCATCGCCTCATTTGATCTATACTATTGTCTTAAAGGAGACAATCATGTCAAATTCCAAAGCAATCGCAAAACCAGCGGCAGCGCCCCGCGCCGCCAATGTCAAGGTCGCCCGGCAAGCCGCCAGCGGCGCTTTCGTCCAGCCGAAAACGACGGCCCGGCAGACCATCGTCGCCGATGGTACACAAATCCACCGCTTCGATCCCCAGGCGCGCATCGCCATGATCCGGCAAGGCATCCCGGCGTCGATGATCAGCAGTCTCTCGTCGCGCATGGGCATGAGCAAGGAAAATCTGTTGTCCAGCCTCGGCCTCTCCCGCGCCACGATCAGCCGCAAGGAGAAGGACGCCACTGTGCTGTCCAAGGACGAATCGGAACGTGTGCTGGGCGTTGAAACGCTGATCGGGATGGTGCAGTCCATGGTCGAACAGTCCGGCGATCCGGCCGGTTTCGACGCGGCGCGCTGGGTGTCCGACTGGCTGACCAAGCCGCTGCCGGCGCTGGCAGGCGCGACGCCGGCCAGCTACATGGACACCTTCGAGGGCCAGAAACTGGTGGCCGAACTGCTTTCGATGAGCCAGAGCGGGGCGTACGCATGACCGTGCAGGGCTGCCGGATCGCGGTCGAGGCACCGACGTACGCTGCCAATGATCTGAGCGGTACCGGCGCCAAGATGACGGGCGGGCGCTGGAACAGCAAAGGCACGCCCGTCGTGTACTGCGCCACGAACGTCGCGCTGGCCACCCTCGAAACCGTGCACTACCTGCGCAACGGCGGTCTGCCGTTCAATCGCTACCTGGTGCGGATCGACGTTCCGGACGCGGTATGGGACGCGCGCCAGGTGCTCGACCCGCTGCCCGGTGGCTGGGACGCGATTCCGGCCGGCCTGACCGCCAGGACGGCGGGTGACGCCTGGATCGCATCGGGGGCCTCGGCCCTCCTGCTTGTTCCATCCGTGATCGTGCCCGACGAATACAATGTGCTGATCAATCCCCAACACAGCGACACCGCCGCAATCGTCGCGACCACCCTCAAGCGCTGGATTTACGATCCGCGGTTCTTTCCCTGACGCGCAAAGCTGCCGCCGAAATGACTTTTCGCGAGAAAGTAGGGGTGTCAACGACAGTGAGCGGCTGCGGTGAGGTGATTAGAGAGAATAAAGTTGGTCGGGCCGAATAGAGTCGGTCGGAGGTCCAGCCGAAGCTTGACCCTCCCTCCTTGGCCCTCACAGCAAAGCTAGAGCACTGTTGGGGTTCACGCAACTTCCGCCATAGACCAAATGCCGCTGCCCTTTTATCACTGCGCTGCACCGAGCAGCCACGGTCAAGCGAGGGGCTTTGTCCAAACAGGGAAACGTAAGCCCTCCGCTTTCTTGTCCGGCACGATGAACCCTAGGCTGTACCTTGCCCGTGTTATGGCGACGTACATCTTGTTCTGCGCCGTCTCGGCGTCCGCAGGGAAATCAGCCACACCATTCAAGATGAAATGCATCTGGCTGTCCGCCGGTAAAATCAGCACCCGATCAAAACCCAATCCTTTACTACTGCCGAAGTTGTAGCAGCGAGCCTGGGAAGGAAGAATCTTTGTCCCAGAAGCCACTTGCCAGCGCAGCACCATAGGGTCATACACAGCGATGTAATCGGTGACGTCCGATTGCTTGATGATGAAAGCGCCAAGGTGGTGGGCGAACTCAGGCGGGATATTGCAAACGGCTGATTTAGTCGCCTCATAGGCGCCCTTATGCACCGCATCGGCGATCGTGCAGATCGTTTGGATGCACCTCCAATTGAGAGCGAGCGTCTCTTCCTTGAAGCCCTGTAGTGGTCAACTAATTTCGGACACAACAATAGGTTTTTTTGCTGCCATGTTCCGTTCAAAGACGGAGGGCGGCAGATTGCCCAATACGGAGTTCAAG
>JANPCW010000553.1:0-1984 GCA_031431155.1 Janthinobacterium sp.
GCGCAGCTGGGACACGACCGATCGATAGGCGTCTTGGTTCAGCGGAGATTCTTGATAGGCGATCCCCACATCCTTGATTCCAAGCCGCTCGAAATACGACAGAATGAACTGCAGTTCCTGTTCCAGGCTGGGGCGCCAAAACATCGCCCGTGAGCGCGCGATGTTCAGGGAATCGGACAGCGGGGCAAACAAAACCAGGTCGCTAATCTCAAATACCGGGGAGGCGACGACGGCCCGGGTGACCTCGACGCCAATCCCGCCCAGCAGATAGGCCGCGTGATCTTGCTTGATTAGCTTGCCGACCAATCGAACCGATTCGGCCGGCTCGCCGTGGTCATCACGCACCAGATAGCGAACCTGTCGTCCATTGATGCCGCCCTTCACGTTCACGCTGTCGAAATAGGTGGTGATGCCGGCCACATAGTCGCGCCCGATACTGCCGTTGGGCCCGGACAGGTCGATCGCATGGCCGACGACGATGGCTGTTTCGGTGGCGGCCAGCGCGAGCTTGTGCGGCATCGACAGAATGGCGGCCATGGCAAGAAAACGCAGCAAATTACCGGTTCGACGCATCATTGAATGCACTCCCTATCGGAAACATTAAATGATGCATGGAAATTATGACGCGCTCATGACACCGCGCCCGATGGCCGCTCCCCCGGCCAGGCCGATGATTAGCCTTCGGCGATCCGCTGTGCGATATGGGCCAGCGCTGCTTCGACTTGATCCACCAGGATCAGGCATAAATCGCCGGGATCCAGGCGCGCCAACGCGGTATCGATGGCCAGCAATTCGCCATAGATTTCATCGACGCGCGCGGTGCGTGCCGCATCGGCCAGGCCGGCCCGCAGCAGCGCCAGCACCTCGCCCTCGGCGCGGCCGCGCTGGCATTGATCCTGATACAGCACGACATCGTCAAAGGCGGCCCCCAGAATTTGGGTTTGCTGGCAGATGTCTTCATCGCGCCGGTCGCCGGCCCCGCTGATCACCACCGAGCGCCGCAGCGCCGGCATGGTTTCCACGGCCTGCACCAGCGCCAGGATAGCGTCCGGATTGTGGCCGTAGTCGGCGATCAGGGTCGCGCCCCGGTAACTGAAGACATTGAAGCGGCCCGGCGCATTGTCGGAATCGTTGACGAAGCTCGACAAGCCAGCCCGGATCGCCTCCCAGTCTATGCCCACGCCCCACGCCGTGGCGAGCGCGGCCATCACGTTTTCGACCTGGAAACCGATGCTGCCATTGCGTGTAATCGGCACCTGCGCCAGCGCGATCCTGTGCTCCTGCTTGCCTTCGGCCGCGATCAGCTGCCCGTCCTCGACATACACGGTGCGCCGTCCCTGCGCCAGGTGGGTGGCGATCACCGGGTGGCCCCGCTCGGCGCCGAAAAACGTCACCCGCCCGCGGCAAGTGGCCGCCATGCCGGCCACGATCGGATCGGCCGCGTTCAGCACCGCGATCCCGCTATCGGCCACGTTCTGGACGATCACGCGCTTCAAGACCGCCAGATCCTCGACCGTGGTGATGTAGTTCAAGCCAAGATGGTCGCCGCTACCGATATTGGTGACGACAGCCACCTTGCAGCGGTCGAATGCGAGGCCCTCGCGCAGCACCCCGCCGCGCGCCGTCTCGAATACGGCGGCGTCGACGTCCGGATGCAGCAGCACATTGCGCGCACTGCGCGGCCCGCTGCAGTCGCCGCTGTCGATGCGCCGCCCTTCGATATACACGCCGTCGGTGTTGGTCATGCCGACCCGCAGGCCGGCCGCGCTCAGCAGGTGGGCGATCAGGCGCACCGTCGTGGTCTTGCCGTTGGTACCGGTGACCGCAACCACGGGGATGCGGCCATCGTCGCCATCGGGGAACAGGTTGGCGATGATGGCCTCGCCCACCGGGCGTCCTTTGCCGAAGGACGGCGCCAGGTGCATCCGCAAACCGGGCGCGGCATTGACTTCGACCACGCCGCCGTGCTGCTGCTCGATCGGGT
>JANPCW010000554.1:0-8281 GCA_031431155.1 Janthinobacterium sp.
TGAAAACCTGGCACGGCTGGGCGCACCAGTGGCGCTGCTGACCGTCCTGGGCGATGACGCCTCCGGCCTGGCCTTGGAAGAACACGCCAATCGGGCCGGGATCGATACCGGCGCCAGCCTGCGCCTGGCCGGCACCTGCAGCGGCACCTACATGGCGGTGCTCGATGCGGGTGGGGAAATGCTGCTGGCCCTGGCCGACATGCAACTCTATGACGCGCTGACACCGCAGTTTTTAGCCAGCCGCCAGCGGCAACGCTGTTCGGCTGCGCTCACCGTGGCCGACTTGAACCTGCCCAGGGAAAGCGTTCAGGTCCTGCTTGCGGACGCAGTGCGCGACCGCGTTGCGCTGGTGCTGGTGGCGGTATCCAAGCCGAAAATGGACCGGCTGCCGCTTGAGCTTTGCGGCTTGCGCTTGCTGATCCTGAACCGTGGCGAACTGGAAACCCGCGCCGCGCGCGCGCTCGACACCGACGCCGAGGTGCTGGCCGCCTGCCGCGCCCTGCAGCAGCAAGGCGCGCAAGACGTCATCGTCACGCTTGGCAGCGAAGGCGTGTTGTACACCACGCCGGACGGCATAGTCCACTTGCCCGCGCCGCCGGTCGAGGTCGTCGACGTAACGGGGGCCGGCGATGCGTTTGCCGCCGCCGTGTGCTGGACGCTATTTCAGGGCGATATTGAGCTCGACCGTGCATGCCGGCGCGGACTGCGGCTCGCTGCCATGACCCTGGCGTGCGCTGCAACCGTTTGCCCGGTCCTCCATCCCGGTAGCCTCGACGCTGCCTCTGACAGCGCGCCAAACCTAGCGCAACCCGCAGCCCAACCGGCCGCGCAACCTTACGCCCCCTCTATTTTGGACTGACGCCATGCACCAATTTCTCTTGTTCTCGCCCGAAGTGACCGGCGCCCGCGCTGCCGGCAAGCCCATCGTTGCGCTTGAATCGACCATCATCTCGCACGGCATGCCCTACCCGCAAAACGTGGAAACGGCGCGCGAAGTCGAGCAGATCATCCGCGACGGCGGCGCCGTGCCGGCCACCATTGCCATCATCGACGGCCATATCTGCATCGGCCTGTCGCACCAGCAGCTCGAATTACTGGGAACATCACCCGATGCAATGAAGGTCAGCCGGCGCGACCTGCCCTTCGTTCTGTCGCAACGCAAGCTGGGCGCAACCACGGTTGCCGCGACCATGATCTGCGCGCAACTGGCCGGAATCGAAGTATTCGTCACCGGCGGCATCGGCGGCGTGCATCGCGGCGCGGCCACCAGTTTCGACATTTCAGCCGACCTGCAGGAACTGGCGCAGACCTCGGTGGCCGTGGTGTGCGCCGGCGTCAAATCGATCCTCGATATCGGCCTGACCCTGGAATACCTGGAGACCCACGGCGTGCCGGTGATCAGCATCGGTCAGCCCGGTTTTCCGGCATTCTTCACTCAAGAGAGCGGCTTCATGGCCGATTTCCAGCTCGACGGCGCGCCCGAACAAGCCGCCTTCATCCAGACCAAATGGCAGCTCGGACTGCGCGGCGGGGTTGTTGTGAGCAACCCGGTGCCTGCGGCGCACGCACTGCCGCAAGCGGAAATCGACTCCCTCACCGAGCAAGCCCTGCGCGAAGCCCACGCGGGCGGCATCACGGGCAAGGCCGTCACGCCGTTTCTGCTGAACCGCATCAAACAATTGACCAATGGGCGCAGCCTGGTCACCAACATCGCCCTGATCAAGAACAATGCGCGCGCCGGCGCAGCGCTGGCGCGCGCGATGCTTGAGCACAGTGCCGTCTAAGCCGACCCGAGCCCTAGCCCCTTTTACCAGCGAATGCCATGTCCATCGATCTTAAACAGTTGAAGTATTTCCTTGCCGTTGCCGAAGAAAAGAGCTTCAGCCGCGCCGCCGAGCGGCTGCACATTTCGCAGCCTCCGCTGAGCCAGCAGATCATGAAACTGGAAGGCGAGCTTGGGGTGCGCCTGTTTGCGCGCACCACCCGCACTTTCGAGCTGACGGTGGCCGGCAAGGCACTGATGGGCGAAGCCTCCGATCTGCTGGCCAAGATGCGCATGACCATCGATACCATCCGCCAGATCGACCGCGGCGAAGTGGGACGGCTGCGGGTGGGCATCGTCGGCTCGGCGATGTGGGGCCCTATCCCGAGCCTGCTGGAGCAATTTCAAAGCAAATTTCCGCGCGTGAGCTGGACCTTGCATGAGTCGGGCCCGACCGTCCAGTACGAAGCCTTGCGCGCCAAACAAATCGACGTCGGATTCTGGCGCGAACCGAAACTCGATGACGACGATCTGCGGCGCGACAACTTGCGTCAGGAACTGTGCTTTCGCGAGAATGTCTGCGTGGCCGTGAACGAACACCATCGGCTGGCCAAGCAGGCGTCGATTGAATTGACGGACCTTGCCGATGAGCCAATGCTGACGCTGGTCCTGGATAAATCGACATTCCCGCGTTACCTGATCCAGTGCTGCGTCAACGCCGGCTTTGAACCGACCATCTTCCAGGCAGCGTCCGAGCCGCAAACCTTGCTGGCGATGGTCGGTGCCGGGTTGGGTGTGACCTTGCTGCCCGAGACCACCAGCAGGATCGGGTGGCCGGGCGTGGTGTTCCTGCCGATCAAGACCGACCCGCCGTCGGCCAATCTGTACATCACTTACACCACCCAGGACGATGCCCCCGTGGTGCGCGCATTCCTGAACGTTCTTAATCCGGCCGCTGCCGCTTGAAGCCGTCGCCGACCGTCAGTTGCAAATCGGTCATGAAGATACTGACTTGCGAAACCACATCTGGTCTCGATTTATTTATATTCTCCTTGTATAAATGACTAACATAAATCGTATTTGCCATACATATATCGGATGATGCATAGTAGTGGAGGTTTAGTCCAACCCCGACCGAGCGACCATCGATCCTATGATTCATGACCGCCCGCCAGGGAGCGCAATGAACGAAAATTCGCTTACAGGTCGGCACGTGCGCTTCGAACAGTTGTTGCTGTCTCGCGACGAGCTGTTGCAATAAAGGGCAAGCACCGCCCTACCCGCCCCCCACCGCTGGCAGTGTAAGTCTGGACTCGGTTAAGGTGATGCCCTGGCCAATTTTAGGCTGGGAGCGGACCAAAAGCCAAAGCGCGGAACAGCGCAGGTTTCAGTATTTCCACATATAAATATACAATATCGACATTCCAGGAGCCAACACATGAACCCGACTTATCGTAGTTTGTCGATCGCAGCCGTCAGCGCTTTACTAGCGGCTGCCGGCGCCTCGGCAGCCGAACCCAAGTTGGCCGTCGTCTACGATGCCGGTGGCAAGTTCGACAAGTCATTCAATCAGTCCGCGTTTGAAGGCGCCGAGCGTTTCAAGAAGGAAACCGGGATTTCGTTTATCGAGGCGCAGGCTAGCAGCGACACCCAGGCCGAACAGGTGTTGCGCGGGCTGGCCCGCAAGAAGATGAACCTGATCGCCTCGATCGGTTTCGCCCAGACCCAGGCCGTGCAAAAAGTGGCCAAGGAATTTCCGAATGTGAAATTCGTCTTGATCGATGGCGTGGCCAACGGAAACAACGTCAACTCCGTCATGTTCAAGGAAGAAGAAGGCTCCTATCTGGTCGGCGTGGCAGCGGCCATGGCCAGCAAATCGAAAAAACTCGGCTTCGTCGGCGGCATCGACATTCCATTGATCCGCGCCTTCGCCTGCGGTTATTCGCAAGGCGCCAAGGCGGTCAATCCAAAGTCTGAAATCACGCAAAACATGGTGGGTACCACCTCGGCGGCCTGGAATGACCCGGCCAAGGGCGGCGAACTGGCGCGCTCGCAGTTCGAGCGCGGCGTGGACGTGGTGTTCGCGGTCGCCGGCGGCAGCGGTATGGGCACCTTGCAAACGGCCAAGGAAAAAGGCAAGCTGGCCATCGGCGTCGATTCCAACCAAAACCATCTGCACCCGGGCACGATGCTGACCTCGATGGTCAAGCGGGTCGACATCGCCGTCTACGATAGCTTCATGCAAATGAAAAACGGCAACTGGAAGGCCGGCGTCACGAGCAAGGGTTTGAAGGAAGGCGGCGTCGACTGGGCGCTGGACGCGAACAACCGCAAGCTAATCACACCGGAAATCGAAAAGCGCGTCACCGGCGCGCGCAAAGACATCATCGACGGCAAAGTGAAGGTCATCGACTACCGCGCGGCCAATAGCTGCCCGGTTTGATCCGTCGTCCCTTTCTACCGTCTATCCTATGCAGCCAGCAGTAGAGTTTCGCAATATCTCCAAGCAGTTCGGGAACGTGCGGGCCAATGTGGACGTCGGTTTCAGCATCGCCAAAGGCTCGATTCACGGCTTGGTGGGTGAGAACGGCGCCGGCAAGTCGACCTTGATGAGCATTCTCTATGGGTATTACCGCGCCGATGGCGGGGAAATCCTATTGGATGGCCAGGCCCGCCAGATCCGCAACAGCCAGGAAGCGATCGGCCTTGGGATCGGCATGGTGCATCAGCACTTCATGCTGGTGGAAAACTTCACGGTGCTCGACAACGTCATGCTGGGCGCCGAAGGCGGCTTCAAGCTGGCCGGTGCGCGCCGTGAAGTGGAAGCAAAACTGCGCGCCATCTGCACGCGCTACCGGCTCGACGTCGATCCTCTTGCCAGGATCGAGGAGCTGTCGGTGGGCGCGCAGCAGCGGGTCGAGATCCTCAAGCAGATTTACCGCAGCGCCAATATCCTGATCCTGGACGAGCCCACCGCCGTGTTGACGGCCCAGGAAACGGACTCGCTGTTCGAGATCCTGCGCCTGTTCAAGCAGCAGGGCAAGACCATCGTTCTGATCACCCACAAGCTGCAGGAGATCCTGGCCATCACCGACCGCGTGACCGTGATGCGCGGCGGGCGCGTGGTGGGCGCGGTCGACACGGCCCGAACTTCGAAGGAAGAGCTGGCCCAGCTGATGGTGGGGCGCCCGATTCAAACCCACTTGCCGCGCCAGCCCTACCAGCCGGGCACGACCGTTCTGCAGGTGACCGATCTGCAATTGCAGAACAAGCAGCAGGTGAATTTGCTGACCGACATCAATTTCACCGTGCGCGCCGGCGAAATCGTCGCGATCGCCGGGGTGTCGGGCAATGGCCAAAGCCAGTTGCTGGAAATCTTGGCCGGGATGCGTCTGCCCACGTCCGGCAAAGTTAGCTACCTGGGCCAGGACTTGCCATTTGCCGGTCGGCGCGATGCAGACGGCTTGCCGCGCATTTTCCGTCGCCTCGGCATTGCGCACATCCCGGAAGACCGGCTGCGCGATGGCGTCATCAAGGCATTTTCGGTGATGCAAAACACGCTGCTCGGCTATCAGGACCGGGGCAAGAACGGCTGGGGTCTGCTCGACTTCAAGGTGATCGCAGCCCGTTGCGCCAAGCTGCTCGCCAGCTTCGAGGTGCGTCCGGCCGACCCAGGCCTGCGCATCGGCCTGCTGTCCGGCGGCAACCAGCAAAAGGTTGTGATCGCGCGCGAATTGGCAGCCAAGCCGACCCTGATTCTGGTCGGGCAGCCGACCCGCGGGGTCGACATCGGCACCATCGAAAGCATCCACAGCCACTTGCTGGCCATGCGCGATGCGGGCGTGGCGATCTTGCTGGTGTCGGTCGAACTGGAGGAAGTGCAATCGCTGGCCGACCGCATTCTTGTAATGTGCGGCGGACGCATCAGCGGTGAATTAAGTATCGATGAGTTCGACACCACCCGTATCGGCCTTTTGATGGGCGGAATGCATAAATCATGAAAACGACTGAACTGCCGCGCTGGGCCAGCGCCTTCGTCTTGCCCGTTTTGAACTTGCTGTCCGCGTTCGTGGTGGCGGGCCTGGTGATCCATTTGCTGGGCGTAAGCCCGCTCGAATCGCTCGGCATCCTGCTCGACAGCGCCATCATCAACCCGGAAGGCTTGAGCTACACGCTGTTTTATGCCAGCACCTTTATCTTCACCGGCCTGTCGGTCTCAATTGCGATGCAGGCCGGGCTGTTCAATATCGGCGGCGAAGGCCAGATGTATATCGGCGGCCTGGGCCTGACGCTGGTCATGCTCAGCCTGGACCATAGCTTGCCGGCCTGGGCCCTGATCCCGCTGGCCATGCTGGGAAGCGCCGTGTTCGGTGCGCTGTGGGGCTTTTTACCCGGGTACTTGCAGGCGCGCCGCGACAGCCACATCGTCGTCACTACCATCATGTTCAACTTTATCGCCGCCAGCCTGATGAATTTCGTGATCGTCAAATACCTGATTCCGGTCGGCGAACAAAACACGGCCAGCCGGGTATTCGCCGACAGCGGCGCGCTGCCGCGCTTGAACACCTGGTTCCCGCTGCTGGGCGACACCCCGCTCAACATCAGCTTCCTGCTGGCGATTGCGGCCCTGCTCATTTACGGCGTCATGGTAGGGCGTTCCGCCTGGGGCTACCAGCTGCGCGCCACCGGCTTGAACCCCCATGCGGCGCACTACGCGGGTGTCTCGATCGGCAAAACGATCATCGCGGCCATGCTGATATCGGGCGCCCTGGCCGGTCTGGCCTCGGTCAATTCGATCATGGGCTCGACCCACTACCTGAGCCTCAATTTCCCGGCCGGCGCAGGCTTCATCGGGATCGCGATCGCGCTGATGGGGCGCCAGCATCCGGTCGGCATTTTCCTGTCGGCCATGCTGTTCGGCGCACTGATCCAGGGCGGCTTCGACCTGTCGCTGGAAAAACCGAACATTCCGCAAGAAACCTTCATTTTCATTCAAGGCTTGATCATCCTGTTCTGCGGCGCGCTGGAAAATTTCTATGCGCGACCGCTTCTGGCCCTGTTGAACCGGGGTAAGGGATAGACACCATGTTCGACGACTTCCATTTCTCCAGCATGCTGGTATCGACCATCCGCAACGCGCCGGTGCTGATGTTCGCGGCCATGGCCGGCTTGTTTGCCGAGCGCAGCGGGGTGGTCGACATCGCGCTCGAAGGCAAGATTCTGGCCAGCGCCTTCGCCTCAGCCGCGGTGGCGTACGCCACCCAGAACCCATGGTATGGGGTAGCTGCCGGCGTCGGCATCTCGGTCCTGCTGGCGATGCTGCAAGGCTACGTCAGCATCACGCAACGAGGCAACCAGCTGGTGGCCGGGATTGCGATTGATATCGCCATGAGCGGCCTGACCTTCGTGCTGGCCCAGTACTTTTTCCAGCAAGGCGGGCGCACGCCGGACTTGGGCCAGGCCCGCCTGTTCGATCTGGTTTTGCCGGGCAGCCAGTACGTGGCCGAAATCCCCCTGCTCGGCTGGATCTACACGCGCCTGATCGGCGGCCACTCGGCGCTGGTCTACCTGGCGTTCGGGCTGATCCCGGTCGTGCATTGGGTGATGTACCACAGCCGTTTCGGCTTGCGCCTGCGCGCCTGCGGCGAAAATCCGCACGCAGCCGACGCGGCCGGTGTCAGCGTCGAGCGCACGCGCTACCTGGCCATGCTCGTCGCCGGCGTGCTGTGCTCGTTCTCGGGCGCGTATTTATCGATCGTGCAAAGTGGCTTTTTCTTGCGCGACATGTCGGCCGGCGCCGGCTATCTGGCGCTCACTGCGCTGGTGTTTGGCAACTGGCGCCCGCTGTACACTGCGCTCGGCTGCCTGATGTTCGGCTTTTTCGGCGCGCTCCAGATCCAGATCGAGGGGGTCGACCTGCCAGGCATCGGCCGCATTCCCGGCTCGCTGATCCAGATGGTGCCGTACGTCGTCACCGTCGTCGTGCTAGCCGGCCTGATGGCAAAATCGGTCGCGCCGAAAGCAATCGGCGTTCCGTTCATGAAATCGCGTTGAGGTGCAGGGTTGAGCCGGCTGTTGTGCAAAGCTCTACTCGCTGGCGCGCGCCTCGGAGCGGCGCAAAGTCCATGCAAACCCGATGCCCACGGATGTGCCCGTATTTTGCCTGAACAGTGGACTGTCGCGGTTGGCCGCCTTCGCGTAATTATCGTAGCGCATGAAGCCGAAGACGCGAAGGTCAGGACCGAGCTTGCGCCATGCGCTCAGTCCCGCCCGCGTCAGCATCAGCCCGGACGTGGCCCGGTACGCGGCGCGCTCGCTGGTCGCAAATTGCGGCTGGACTTCATAGAAGTAGTTATTCAACGATGCACTGCCAAATACCACCCCCAGACTGGCGTCCAGATTCCAACCGCCCAGCCAAGCGTCGATCTCGTAGACCAGCTTGGGCTCAAAGGCCCAGCCTTGACGGTGGAACCCGCCTTTCACTTCCATCACCGCGCGTAGCGGCGCTTCCAGCCGCAC
>JANPCW010000555.1:0-3626 GCA_031431155.1 Janthinobacterium sp.
GACCCGCAACCGAATTTTCCGTCGCCGCCGGCGCTGCCGCAACCAGCGTGCTGGGCCTTTGCGCGCACGGCAAGCGGCTTGATCTCCGAAATTCCGACATACGCGATGGATCGCATGAATTGCCCCTTTGAGAAATCGACGCAAGTGCGTCTCATCTAGGGAGTAGCCAGAACCGTGCCAGCAGCGTTTATCCTTATAAATCAATGTGATACTGGATGATCAGAAACAGTGTGGCGGTGCCAATCCCGACAATCGACGCGCCATTGTCGCAAACCCGACACGAATCAAAACTTCTTCACCTCGATCTCGTGTTTTTGCAGCGCGTAGCCCATCTGCCGCGCCGAAATATTGAGCAGCCGGGCCGCCTTCGCCTGCACCCAGCCGCATTGTTCCAGCGCAAAGAGCAGGCGTTCGCGTTCAGACGTCGGCGGCTGTGCCGGATGTGCGGCCGCAGCGGCATCCCTGATCGGAATCACCGCCACCCCTTTCTCTGCGACACCCGGCACGTGCACCGTCGTTTCGGGGACATGCAGCAATTGCGTCAGGCATTTGTTCTGCCGGCAGGACAGATTCAAATCGCTGATGAGATTCCCGCGCGCCATCGTTGCCGTGCGCTCGATGCAGTTCTCCAATTGGCGCACGTTGCCCGGCCAGTGGCATTGGATCAGCGTGCTGAGGGCTTCCGGCGACAGCGCCACTTCGCGCTGGTTTTCAAGATTGAATTTGGCGAGAAAATATTCGACCAAATAGGGGATGTCCTCGCGCCGCTCGCGCAACGGCGGGATGAAGATCGACACCACGTTGATCCGGTAATAGAGATCGGCGCGGAACTCGCCGTTGGCGACGGCCTGCTCCAAGTCGCGGTTGGTCGCGGTGATGAGGCGCACATCGACCTTGATCGAACGCGAGCCGCCGACCCGCTCGAACTCGCGCTCTTGCAACACGCGCAGCAGCTTGGCCTGGAACGGGGGCGAGATATCGCCGATCTCGTCGAGGAATAGCGTGCCGCCGTTGGCCAGTTCAAAGCGTCCCTTGCGCTCGGCCTGGGCGCCCGTGAATGCGCCTTTTTCATGGCCGAACAATTCCGACTCGAGCAACGTTTCCGACAGCGCCGCACAATTGAGCTTGATGAATGGCCCATCCTTGCGCGGACTGAGGTAATGGATCGCGCGCGCAATCACTTCTTTGCCGGTCCCGCTCTCGCCACGCACCAGCATGGTCGAGCGCGACGGCGCGGACTGATGCACTTCCGCGAACACTTCCTGCATCGCCTTGGAAACGCCGATCACATTGTCGAGACTGTACTTGCCGCGCAACGCCTTCGTCAGGCGGCGCTTTTCCTCGATCAACTCGGTGCGCTCGGCAGTCACGTTGCGGTGCAGCCGCACCGTCTGGCCAACCAGATTGGCGACCATGGTCAGAAAGCGCACATCGTGATCGAAGCTGTGGTGCAGTTGATCCAAGACCCGGTCGATCGATAACACGCCGAGGGTGTCATAGCCGGCTTTGATCGGCACACCGATGAAAGAAATGGTCTGGCCGTGGGCCGTGTCCGGCTCGGCGGTACGATTGAGGAACAGCGGCTCTTTCGAGATATCGGCCACCACGCTGGGCATCCCCGTCTGGAAAATCCTTCCGGTGATGCCTTCACCGACCCGGTAACGACCGCGGCGGAATTCCTCGCCCGACATTCCGCTTGCACCAACCAGGTGCAGCTCACCAGATTCGTGCATCAAGCTGATCATGCCGCGCCGGGTATCCATTTGCATCCCAAGGATATTGAGGACCTCGCGCAGAGTCTTCGACAGATCCAGTGACGAACCCAGTATCTTGCTGATTTCATACATCGTAATCAGCTCCGTCGTCTCATTTCGGTCAGCCATATCGACCATCGAACCCTCCCGAGTGGTGGCGGATGGCATTCTCGCCCCGCCGTATTATCAAAGCGCATCGCCAGTGTCGGCATCCAAGCGTAAAAAACGTACGCGGGTAAGCAATGCTATGTCAGTGAAGTCAAGCAAGGTTCATGCCGAACGGAACGAGGGTTTATGCGATCCAGGCTAACCCATGCGGCCCGTACCGATACGGGTTGGCGTGCGACGCGGCATGCCGGTAAACGCAAAATCAATCTCCGGCTGGCGCCCGGAAACGATGTCGGCGATGGCTCGGCCGGAACCGCAGCCCATGGTCCAGCCGAGCGTGCCATGCCCGGTATTGAGGAACAGGTTGCTGAACTTTGTCTTTCCGATATAAGGCACGTTGGACGGCGTCAATGGGCGCAGCCCAGTCCAGTAGGCCGGATCGCCATAGTCGCAGGCGTCGGGAAACAATTCCCGAACGCGGCGGGTGATGGCCTCGCAACGAACGGCATTGAGCTCGCGCGTATAACTGTTCAACTCGCAGGTACCGGCAACACGCAAGCGTTCGCCCAGCCGCGACAGCACCAGCTTGTGCCCGTCGTCGGTCAGCGATACCGTCGGTGCGGCATGCGGATTGATGATGGGGTAAGTCGCCGAATAGCCTTTGCCTGGATAAATCATCAGGTTGAAACCGAGCGGTTTCAGCAACGGCGCAGAGAAACTTCCCAGCGCCACGACAAAGGCATCGGCGCGCAGCAACTGATGCCTTCCATTCACATCGATGACTTCGACGCCGGCGATTTTCGCACACGCGCCGCTGCCCTCAGCGAGCAAGCGGGTAACGGTCGAGTTAAAGCGAAAGTCCACACCGGCCGCAGCCGCTATTGCGGCCAGGCGCGAGGTAAATTTGTAGACGTCGCCCGATTCATCGCTTGCAGTAAAGTCGCCGCCGACAATTTTGTTGCGCATCCAGGCCAATGCCGGCTCCAGTTTGACGACATCGTCGGCGCCGATCGACTCGCGTGGACAGCCGAGTTCGCGCATCAACGCCGCGGCCGTGAGCGACTTATCGAATTCCTTTTGGTCGGTATAAAAATGCAGAATGCCGCGCGTCAGGCAATCATAGTCGATCCCGGTTTCCGCGCGTAGGCTCTGCAAACTCAGGCGGCTGTAATCGGCGATTGCGACGATTTGGCGGATGTTGTCAGCAGCACGGCTCGGCCTGCACTCGCGCAGGAACTGCAGGCACCATTGCCACTGCAGCCAATCAGGGCGCAGGCGCAACAGCAGCGGCGCATCTTCACGCCCTAGCCATTTCAGCACCTTGATCAGCGTGGCCGGGTTGGCCCACGGCTCTGCATGCGAGACTGAAATCTGACAGCCGTTCGCGAAGCTGGTTTCCAGAGCGGGACCGGGCTGACGTTCAAGAACCGTCACCTCGTGGCCCGCCTTGTGCAGGAACCACGCGGACGCGGTGCCGACGACACCCGAACCCAATACGATAACTTTCATTCCTTCCGCCCTTCCACAGAGGAGTAGATCCCCCGTAGGAGAGGCTTTATTGCTGGGACGCCTGCGTGCGCGGAAGCCGAACCGTGAAGACGGTGCCCGACGCTTCACTCGACTCGACCGTGATTGTCCCGCCGTGCGCTATCGTGATTTCACGTGCGATGAAAAGACCAAGGCCAATACTGCTGGAAGGGCGCCCGTGATCTTGGCCGGTTACCGATAACTGAACCAACGGGTCGAAAATCGCATGAATCGATT
>JANPCW010000556.1:0-2025 GCA_031431155.1 Janthinobacterium sp.
GCAGGTCTGCTAAAAAACTTAGTGTTCCAAGGCGGCACGTCCCTGCGCTTATGTCGCGGCTCCAACCGATTCAGCGAAGATCTCGATTTTGCTGGCGGAAAGGACTTTACCGCTGATCGCATGAAAGAAATCATGGCATGCATCGAAAAGCATATCGGGCAACGCTACGGCCTGATGGTTGACGTTACGGAGCCCAAAAACACGTCCTTTCAGTCGGTCAAAGTAGACAAGTGGACGGTCGTCGTGGAAACTGCACCGGAAAAAAGTGATCTGCCACGGCAGCGAATCAAGATCGAGATCGCCAACATTCCTGCGTACACGCGTGAACTTGTCCCTTTACGGCAAAATTACGAATTCATGAAGGGCAACGGGTTGATACTGGTCAACACTGAAACCCTAGCCGAAGTCATGGCCTACAAGGTGCTGGCCTTCCCCGCCTCCACCAAAAACATCCGGTATCGTGATATTTGGGATCTGGCCTGGCTGGCACAGCAAGGTGCTGAACTGGATCCCGCCCTGGTCGAACAGAAAATTGCCGACTATAAAGTTGCTGATTACCCTGTGCTGCTCGACAAGACCATCGATCTATTGCCAACTTTCGTCCACAGCAAGCAATTCCACGACCAGATGCTGCGGTTTATCGATGCCGATACCATTGCGCAAACCCTGGAAAAAGATGGGTTCAAAGCCTATTTGGTCTCGACTATCGGCGGGATATTCAAAGAGATGCGAGATCATTTGTCTTCGGGTTCTATGGACAAGCGATCGCCATTCAAGATGTAAGGTTCGATCTCGGGGGAACCACCGATTTTGCACTTTCAGATCGCGTCGGTTCGACCGTCTCGATCACGCCCGCTTTTTCACAGGCAAGAGGCGCCGATCAGCCCCGGGGTCGTCCGTGTCGTTCCTTTTAAATTAAGTCCACCAGATCGGAATACCCTGCCAGCAGGCGGTCGGCGCTCAGCAAGCGCAGCGGTTCGCACCGCGCCTGCGCGATCAGGATGCGGTCGAACGGGTCATTGTGAAGCAGCGGCAGATGGCCCACGATCGCCGCGTGCTTCGCCGTCACCGGCAGCTCCTGGAAACCATTGCTGGCGATCTGTGCCACCATGCGGTCGAGGTCGACATTGAGCTTGCCGCGCTGGACCTTGAGCGCCACCTCCCAGATCGATGCACTGCTGACGAACACGGCAGCGGCTGCCGTGATGGTGGCGGTGGCCGCCGACGACAGCTTGGGGTGATTGTCCAACCACCATAGAAAAACATGGGTATCGAGCAGGATGCGCATCAGGCTTTGTTCTTGTCAGGGAACAGGAGCCCGTTGTAGAAAGCATCCTCGAAATCGGGCATGGGGGCGTCGAAATCGTCGGCCATCGTGATCTGCCCCTTCATCGACCCTGGCAGGCGCACCGGCAGCGCCACAATCGGCAGCAGCCGTGCGACCGGCTTGCCGGCCCTGGCGATCACGATTTCCTCGCCCTGCAGCACCGCTTCGATCAGCTTGGAAAACTGCGTCTTTGCTTGATGGATATTGATCACTTGCATGGAGTCTCCTGGTCGGACTTAGTCGAGTTTAGTCGATCAGGCTTGATTTGTCCATCGCTGCGCCTGGCGCACGTTGACGGTCAGGATGCTCATACGCTGCCATTTGTGCGATCGTCCTGGCAACCGATCAAAAACACCAGCATCGCGTCCTCAAACCTCACCCTATGTGTGGGCAAATTCGAGTGTGCGTTTTCGGACGGTCGACCGGAACGAGCGGTCACGTTCACCGGAATAGGCAATCGGCGCAAGGTTGGTGGCTTGGTGGCTTGGTGACTTGGTGACTTGATAGCCTGGCGGCGCGCGGCGATCACGCCGGCATTCGGTTCGTCGCCCCCCGCGCAAGGATGGGGCAATGCGCCCTGCAAGGGCTCGCTTGCCGCATTCTATGATTGCGTCGACTCCTTGTGCGCCTCGACATCGGCGCGTTAAACAGCGTTGATACGTGTCTGATAACGCGCTCCATGCGCCTTGAAAAAAGCC
>JANPCW010000557.1:0-4537 GCA_031431155.1 Janthinobacterium sp.
CCGATGCCCCCAAACGGGCCGCGAATGCCGCTGCCTACGAGAAAAAGCAAAGCGATTCCGCGCGCCGCCAAGCCGAAGTGAGCGCCCGCCAGCGCGAGCGGGAGCAAAAGGCGGAACAACAGGCGGAGCAACAGGCACAGGAGAAGGCGCGGGCCGCCAAGCAGCCTTAACGAGACAGTGCTACGTAAGCTATACGGCGCGCCGCATTTTTTGCACGGTGTATGAGGTATCGCGCGGCGGAGCGACCAGCTTGACGATCGCCATCGTGCAGTTGTCGCCTTTGCCCTGGGCGCGCTCGGCGGCCTTGTTGATCAGCAGTTCGGCCGCCTGGCGCGGCGTGTTCTTGGCGATCACGGCCGCCAGTTCGTCATCGGCAAACAAACACCACAGCCCGTCCGAGCACAGCAGGAAGGCATCGCCGGCCTGCACCGCGTCGTAGCTGCCGAGCGTGACGAAGGGCTCTTTTTGCCGGTTGCCAAGCACATTGCTGAGCAGCTTGATCTGGCGGTGATTTTTGGCCGCGTCAAGCGTGAGTTTGTCGCTCTCGACCAAGTGAGCGAGGTAGTCCTGGTCATTGGTGCGCATGGCGCAGCGGCCGTTGGAGAAACGATACAGGCGCGAATCGCCGACGTGGCCCCAGGCGGCCTTGCCCTGAGGCGTCATGATGAACAACACCAGGGTGCACTGCGGCTCGCTGCTGGCCGCGATCGGGCTCATCGTGATGATCAGATGGGTTTCATGGGCGATGTCGCGCAGCAACTGGTAGAGGCGCTCGGTACTGGGGGCGTCGCCCGGAGCGAATTCGTCGAACAGCTGTTTGGCGGTATGGAGCACCTGTTCCGAGGCGAGCGCGCCACCGCTGACGCCGTCGGCCAGCACCGCCAAGACGTAACCGGGCGCGCGGGCCCCGGTAAACAGGGCGGCGCGGTCGTTTTGCTGGGCGCGGTTGCCGATGTGCTGGGCGGTGCCGGCTTCAATTTTGTATGGACTCATCACGTTGGTTCGATCCTGGCTGTCCTGATGCGCGCACTTCCTTGGTTTTACCTGTGCTTTGCGTTATTCTAGGTTGGTGGCAACGTCGCCGTAGATTAAACTATGCAACCACTTGCAAGCTGGTTGCGCCTTTAGCTGTTGATGCGGCGCAACTGTTGAGGTTGATTGTATGCGTATCCGCCTCGCCTTTAGGAATTTTTTCGACTAATCTGCCTGAAATGCCACATCATGACCGATTCACAAGACATACAGCTGCGCCTGACCGAACTGGACGTTGAACATCGCGACCTGGATGCGGTCATCGAAGTATTGATCCTGGACGGTCTTCATGATCAATTGCAGCTGCGCCGCCTCAAGAAGCGCAAATTGCAGCTGAAAGATTATATTACTCTATTAAAAATGCAACTCGTGCCCGATGTCCCGGCCTGATCCGCGCACGATGCGCGCTAGCCTCACCCCACCGACATGTCGACAGGGACGTCATTGACCGCGGGCGCACCCGCAGTCAATGACGTGCTGCCGGCGCCCGCCGAAGGCAGGCATGACGCCGAGATCGACCGTCTGTTCGGTCCCAGCGGCCCGCTCAGTCCCTGTGTCGGCAGTTACCGCCCGCGCCGCGCGCAGACCGAGATGGCCAAGGCGATCGCGCACGCCATTGCCGAGCAAAAGACCCTGATCGCCGAAGCCGGCACCGGCACCGGCAAGACCTTTGCCTACCTGGTGCCGGCGCTGCTGTGGGGCGGCAAGGTGATCGTCTCAACCGGCACCAAGAACTTGCAGGATCAACTATTCTTGCGCGACATCCCGACCGTACGCGCCGCCCTCAAGGCGCCGGTGTCGATCGCGCTGCTCAAGGGGCGCGCCAATTACGTGTGTCACTACCACCTAGAGCGCACCCTGCAAAACGGGCGCATGACCTCGCGCGACGACATCGGCCACCTGCGCGAGATTTCGCGCTTCATCAAGATGAGCAAATCGGGCGACAAGGCCGAGCTGGCCAAGGTGCCTGAAAACGCGACCATCTGGAATTTGGTGACGTCCACCCGCGACACTTGCCTGGGCGCGGAATGCCAGTATTACCAGGATTGCTTCGTGATGAAAGCGCGCCGCGAAGCCCAGCAGGCCGACGTGGTGGTGGTCAACCATCACTTGTTTTTTGCCGACGTCGCGCTGAAAGACACGGGCGTGGCCGAACTGCTGCCGTCGGCCAACACCATCATTTTCGATGAGGCGCACCAGCTGCCCGACACCGCGACCCTGTTCTTCGGCCAGACCGTCTCGACTTCGCAAGTGCTGGAATTGTGCCGCGACGTACTGGCCGAAGGCTTGTCGCAAGCCAAGGGCGGAGCCGACTGGGGCAAGGTAGTCACGCTGGTGGAAAAGGCCGCGCGCGAACTGCGCCTGAGCTTCCCGCAAGACATCGTGCGCCTGTCGCTGGCCCAGATCGCCCCATCCTCGGATTTCTTCCCGGCCCTGGCCGCCTTGCAGGAGCAGTTGCAGGGCATGATCGGGGTGCTCGACGACCAGGCCGCGCGCGCCGAGACGATCGAGCAATGCCGGGTGCGCGCCGTCGAGCTGGCCAATCAACTGGCCGGCTGGAAGCCCGGTCCCAAGGGCAAGGCGGCCGAAGGAGCGGAAGCGGTATTTTGGGTCGAGGCATTTTCCTCGTCGCTGCAACTGCACCAGACGCCGCTGTCGATCGCGCCCATTTTCAACAACCAGCGCGAAGGCGTGCCGCGCACTTGGATCTTTACCTCGGCCACGCTGGCGGTGAAGAACGATTTCAAGCATTTCGCGTCCCAGATGGGCTTGACGGACGAGCCCGCGAAAACCTGGCCCAGCCCCTTCGATTACGAGCAACAAGGTTTACTGTACGTGCCGCAAAACCTGCCGCTACCCAATTCGCTCGGCTACACCGATGCGGTCATCGATTGCGCCTTGCCGATTATCGAAGCGGCGGGCGGGCGCACCTTCCTCTTATGCACCACGATCCGCGCCGTGAACCGGGCGGCCGAGCGGCTGCGCCAAGAGTTCGCCGAACGCGGCTGGCCGTTCCCGCTGTTCGTGCAGGGCGAGCGCGGCCGCACCGAATTGCTGGACCAGTTCCGCGCTGCCGGCAATGGCGTGCTGATCGGCAGCCAGAGTTTCTGGGAGGGGGTCGATGTGCGCGGCGATGCGCTATCCCTGGTGATCATCGACAAGCTGCCGTTCGCGCCGCCGGACGACCCGGTGCTGGCGGCGCGCATCGAGGTGATGGAAAAACAGGGCTTGAATGGCTTCATGCACCACCAGTTGCCGGAAGCGATCATCAACCTCAAGCAGGGGGCAGGGCGCTTGATCCGCGACGAATGCGATCGCGGCGTACTGATGATTTGCGACCCGCGCATCATTTCTAAACCATACGGCAAGCGCATCTGGCAGAGCCTGCCTCCGTTCAAGCGCACCCGCTTGCAAGGCGATGCCATCGCGTTTTTCGAGGACCCGGCAGCGCCCGGGCCTGAGAGCTGAAGGGCGCAGCGCGGCATCAAGCGCGTCAAGCGCGCCCGGCCCGGCCCATACCGGCGCGCGCCGGGCCAGAGAAATTAATATTGAAAAGCAACCTTCAGTTCGCGCAGCGGGCGTGCCGCTTCGGGTAAAATCAAGCTATGAGAATCCTTATCAGTAACGACGACGGTTACCTCGCCCCCGGCATCATCGCACTGGCCGAGGCACTCGCGGCGGTTGCCGAGATCGTGGTGGTGGCGCCCGACAGCAACCGTTCCGGCGCCTCCAATTCGCTTTCGCTGGATCGGCCGCTGTCGGTGCAATTGGCCAGCAACGGCTTCTATTTCGTCAACGGCACCCCGACCGACTGCGTGCATGTGGCGCTCACCGGCTTGCTCGACAAGCGGCCCGACCTGGTCGTCTCGGGCATCAACAACGGCCAGAACATGGGCGACGACACGCTCTATTCCGGCACGGTGGCGGCCGCCACCGAAGGCTTCCTGTTCGGCATCCCGGCCATCGCCTTTTCCCAAGTCGCGCATGGCTGGGGTCATCTCGATGCGGCCGCCCGGATCGCCAGGGAAATCGTGCTGCGCCGCTTCGACGCCTTGCAGCAGCCCTATTTGCTGAACGTCAACATCCCGAATCTGGCGTATGAAAGCCTGGGCACGATCGTTCCCACCAGGCTGGGACGGCGGCATCAGGCCGAGCCGGTGATCCGGGCGCTCGATCCGCGCGGGCGCGAGATTTTCTGGATCGGCCCGCCGGGCGCCTGCCTTGACGCGGGCGAGGGCACCGACTTTCACGCGGCCGCGCAAGGCGACGTATCGATCACGCCACTGCAGATCGACCTGACCCACAAGACCCAGCTTGAGATTTTGGCGCGGAGCCTGGCATGAAGGACAAGCGCAGCACGTTTCCCTTGCCGCTGTCGTCGGTCACGGGCAAGGACGACAAGCGCACCGCGTATTCCCCGGCCAAGGTATTCACGCCCCAGACCGCCACCCGGAATGCGGCGCACACCACGGTGATCAAGCCCTACGTTGCGCCGGCCAGGGTG
>JANPCW010000558.1:0-1976 GCA_031431155.1 Janthinobacterium sp.
CCGACATGATCGTCAAGGTGAAAGAACCCCAGCCGGAGGAATGCGCGATGCTCAGAAACGGGCAAATTCTCTACACCTACCTGCACCTCGCGCCAGACCCCGGGCAAACGGCCGCGCTGGTCAAATCGGGGGCGGTCTGCATCGCCTACGAAACCATCACCGGTGCCGGTGGCGGCTTACCGCTGCTGGCGCCGATGAGCGAAGTGGCAGGGCGCATGGCAATCCAGGCCGGCGCCGCCCATCTTGAAAAGTCAAAAGGCGGCATGGGTATGTTGCTGGGTGGGGTTCCGGGCGTCGCGCCGGGCCACGTCGTCATCATTGGCGCCGGCGTGGTCGGGACCAATGCGATGCAAATGGCGGTCGGCACCGGCGCGCGGGTCACGGTGCTGGACAAGAGCGTCGACCGGTTACGCCAGCTCGACCTGGTGTACGGCAACCGGATCTCGACCCTGTATTCGAATGCACAGGCGATCGAGGAATCGGTATTGTCGGCTGATCTAGTGATTGGCGGCGTGCTGGTACCAGGCGCCGCGGCGCCGAAGTTGGTCACCCGCAGCATGATTTCGCGCATGAAACCGGGCGCGGTGGTGGTCGATGTCGCGATCGATCAGGGCGGATGCTTTGAAACCTCGCACGCCACCACGCACGCCGATCCCACTTTCATGCTCGATGGCGTCGTGCACTACTGCGTGGCGAATATGCCGGGCGCAGTCGCGCGCACCTCCACCTTCGCGCTGAACCACGCGACCATTGGTCATGCGATCGCTCTGGCTGACAAGGGCTGGAAAAAGGCCCTGCGCGACGATCTGCATCTGAAGAACGGCTTGAATGTCTGCCTCGGCAAAGTGACCTATGCGGCAGTGGCCAGCGATCTTGGCTATGAATACGTTTCCGCCGATAGCATGCTGGTTTAACCAGGCGTCAAGATCTACCAGAGCGGCCCGTATCTGCATCATGCGATACGGGCCGTTTTTTTAAGGCTGGTCCTTTGCCATGTCGACACACAGGCGCTGCACAGTGCCGAACGCATAGCGCGCCGCAACGGCTTTGACGAAATGCATGAAGTCGATCGCCGCTTCTTCATTCGCATTATCCGAAATCGTACGCATGACCGCGAACGGAACGCCAAGTTCAAAACAAACTTGCGCCACGGCCGCGCCCTCCATCTCCACCGCCAGCAGATCGGGCAGCGCCTGTTTCAGCGCGCACAGGTGGCTGCGGCTATTGATGAACTGGTCGCCGCTGGCAATCAGTCCACGCCGCACCTGAGGCCGATTCAGCGCTAATTTTTCAGTTTGATCGCTAGCGCTCCCGGTTCCGCCATCCAGTTGCAGGAAATCGCGCGCTGCTCGCGCCACGCGATCGCTCAGGCTGAGGTCCGATTGAAAGTGAGATTGGCCGGTCAACGGTACTTCAAAGCGCGCGAACAGGGGACGCACGTCCATATCGTGCTGGACCAGTGATTCTGCAACCACGATGTCTCCCACCAGGACGCTGGCGTCCGCACTTCCTGCGACACCGGTAAAGATAATGTGGGTTACGTCGAATTTTTCCACAAGGATTGCCGCTGTCATGGCCGCTGCCACCTTTCCCATCCGTGACAGAACGCACACAGCGTCGATTTCCCATAACCTGCCCATGGTGTAGTCGCGCATGCCGTTGGTGAGCCTGGTGGTGCCTTGCATGGCCGCTACCAGCCCCTGCTGTTCTTCGGCGAGGGCACTGATGACGCCTAAACGCATGTTTTTAGTCAAAACCATTGCCTGCAGTTCCTTTCTGGTACTTCTGGATAACTTTTTGGACATATCCACCTGCCGGCGCCTGTACAGGTGTTTTATATGATTTATATATATAAAAAATAGTAGTAATAGTAAACGCCGGTTTTTTTGTGGATAAATCAATAAATGTCTTAAAAATCATGCGTTTAGCGCATTCATAACCTTACGCACAAGCATTGTATCGGTGTTGGATCAAAG